>NZ_JAKJSJ010000155.1:0-604 GCF_050336715.1 Photobacterium makurazakiensis | reverse complement strand
CGTAAGTACATAGCTAATCAACATGTGGTACTTTTCATGTTAGCTATCCGAAATATTAAAAAGACATTTTTCTCTAGTTGGCATTGCTATGCTCAGAAGTAATACTTTGATTCTCAGACATCGATGTTTAAATCGACTCTTCAGTAATTTTGTTGATCGCAAATAGACTGCGCTGAGCGATCACATTCATTAAATTTTGCCTCTAATAGTGGTGATATAGCCTGCTTGTCGCACAATGCTGTTGTTTTTTGCTCAATCGAAGGGGCACGAGCGATCACATTCATTAAATTTTGCCTCTAATAGTGGTGGTGTAGCCTGCTTGTCGCACAATGCTGTTGTTTTTTGCTCAATCGAAGGGGCRCGAGCGATCACATTCATTAAATTTTGCCTCTAATAGTAATGGTGTAGCCTGCTTATCGCACAATGCTGTTGTTTTTCGCTCAACTGAAGGGGCGCGAGCGATCACATTCATTMAATTTTGCCTCTAATAGTGGTGGTATAGCCTGCTTATCGCACAATGCTGTTGTTTTTTGCTCAATCGAAGGGGTACGAGCGATCACATTGGCATCGCAATACTGATGTTCTTGTACTCAATCGAAGGGGC
>NZ_JAKJSJ010000026.1:0-89244 GCF_050336715.1 Photobacterium makurazakiensis | reverse complement strand
AGGTACTAGAATTAATTAAATGTAAGGTCATTTCTAGGATTAACTGTAAGAAATTTGCTGTTCACTTGCATTTTTTAGTGGAATACTTTTTTTATCACATTTCAGTAACTTTTTAGTGCAAATAAAGTACAGTTAGGTTATCTTATGCCGCATCCAATAACTGTTTCAAATTGTGACTGGTTGTTGGTTTTTATTTAGGTCATACATATTGTTTGATTTTTAAATAAAGTTCAGTTAATCAGTGTCTTATAGGTATTTGGATATGGAAACGTTACTCGTTATTGCTTTCATTGTCGGCGCGGTGTTTGTTATTTTTAAAGAAAAGAAATGCTGTAAAGATATTGATTATTCGCGAGATTCTTTATAACAATGGCGCTACTAGGGCTTTTGTTTTAAAGTAATTTTTCAAGAAGCCAAAGAAATAGACAGTAATGTCGATTTCTTTGGCTTTTTTGCGTTTACTGTTTGGATTTATCGCCGATCAAACAAATTTGATATTGATTGTTACTTCTGGCTGTAAATCATAATTCGGATAAAAGCAGCAGCTGATGTGCTATGACTAAGCTTGTTGTTCTTGCCATTCATGGTGAAGTCGAGATATACGCTGTTCTGTTTCTTGCCATTTACGAGTATTTATCAAATCGTTGTATTCGCCCGTTACAGCTTTACATAGCGTTCTGAGTTGCGAAACTTGCGTTTGAGGCAATCCATCCAGTGCTTGAACTGCACCAACTCGGTTGTTACATAACATAACCATATCACAGCCAGCTTGCTGGGCAGAAATCGCTCTTTGACTGTAGCTTCCTAAAACGTCAGCCCCTTTCATGTTTAAATCGTCAGAGAAAATAACGCCTTTAAAGCTTAAATCTTGTCGAAGGACGCGCTTTAACCAATACTCTGAGCCACTTGCAGGTAAGTCGTCATAATTATCGAAAATGACGTGCGCTGGCATCATTGCATCAAGTAAGTTTTGTTCAATGAGTGACTTAAACACGAACATGTCGTGTGCTTTTATATTATCTCTTGGATCAACGGGGGTTTCGAGGTGCGAATCAGCAATGACACCACCATGGCCAGGGAAGTGTTTTCCCGTTGTAGCCATACCTGCTTGTTTCATTCCTTTGATAAACTCACTGGCGTAGGTAACCACATCTTGCGGGTTATCTGAAAATGCGCGATCACCAATTGCTTTGCAGTCAAAACCGAGGTCGAGAACGGGTGCAAGACTAAGATCGATATCCATGGCTAATAATTCTGCTGCCATTAACCAGCCACCATCATGGGCAAGTTCAACCCCGTTTTTTTGGCTAGCAAAAGCTTTAGCAGGAGGGAGCAGGGTGAAATCATTACGAAAACGCTGAACTCGACCACCTTCTTGATCGACAGCGATAAGAAAAGGCCGTTTAGCCGTTTTTCGAATTTCTTTTGTTAACGCCCTAAGCTGTTTGCGATCATGATAATTTCGGGCAAAGAATATGATCCCCCCCACTGTTGGGTGTTGAATAATTTCACGATCTTCTGCATCAAGTTCATAACCGGAAATATCGAGCATTAAAGGACCCATGAATTCTCCTTGGGATACGGCCATTTAGTTATGTCTAGTATACCTAAGTTGCTTTCATAAGTTTGTTTAAACGATGCTGTCCTCTTCTATTTCGTGATGGAGGCTTATAATTGTTTCCCTAGGGAAACTTGGTGTTGATTCTTTTGAAATGAAATGTAGGTGTTAACTTTGTTATAGTGTTGCAATAAAGTTTAAAACTGAGTTTTATGTGATCCCGATCTGCATTTTAGGTTAAAAGTTGCAACCCATGCATTGTAGGTGTGATCGTGATCTTGAAAATATTTTAATTATTCAATTACACTGTTTCCATTGAGATAGAACGAGAAGATATCATGTCTGTATTAGTTGCAATCGCCATTACCACTGGCATTCTTTCAGGTATTTGGGGCTGGGTTGCTGTTTCTTTAGGCTTGCTGAGTTGGGCTGGGTTTCTTGGTTGTACAACGTATTTTGCTTCTCCCAAAGACGGCTTAAAGGGCGTTGGGCTGAGTATTGCTACGAATTTAAGTGGTGTGTTTTGGGCCATGCTTATTATAAAACTGTCAACATTAGTCGGCATCGACATTATAGGTTATGTTGTTACCGCTATTATCGCTTTCTTTATGTGTGTGCAGGCAAAGCAATCTTGGCTAAACTTCATTCCGGGTACATTTATCGGCTCTTGTGCCACATTTGCTTCAAATGGTGATTGGCAGTTGGTAATACCGTCACTCGTCTTGGGCGTTGTATTCGGCTACATCATGAAGTCATCTGGATTATGGCTACAGCAAAAACTATCAAAGTCTGAAGCGCCTTGCTTCGCGACAGAGCAATAGAGCTAATATCCAAAGAAACGAAAAGAAGCCGCGTTTGTCGCGGCTTTTTACAATCTGCTTAATGAGCACGATAAGGCTTGTTTATAATCGCTGATTATAGGCAAGGCACATATTGAACATTGCGCTGCGGAATGTTGAAAGGTGCTAATACAGCTTCAGAATGCTGTTTATTTGCCAATAGGCAAACTCGCAAGCCTTCTTGTAGGTATTTTTCTACTTGAGCTTGTAAATTATTAGTATTGTAATCGGTGCGATCTGCATCTCGACGACACAGGTCAACGAAAATATCGTCATTCCCTTCAGGATATAACACAAATTCTGCTTGCTGCATTAAACGCAGTGCCTTCAAGCTGAGTAACTCAGGATCATCGCCTGTTTCAATTAAATACAACCCACCAAGTTGCTGCTCAGACTCTTGCAGTAAAGAGGTAAATACGCGTTCCAGAGAATCCTCATCTTGAGCTACTTCAACGGCAGGATGGCGGAAGAAAACCTCCCAAAACTTCCTACGTTCATCGACTGTGCCATAATGCTGCTTTATACGGCTACGTTGCGCGCCTGCATAGCGGGCAAGCAGACTTAAGTTTTGCGGTAGTTGAGTCTCGAGCTTTTCTCTTAGATATCGAACTAAAACAGGTGATGCGCCGCCACTCGATATCGCCACTTGAATTGGGCTGCGATCTATCATTGATGGGGTGATAAAGTGACAGTGGTTTGGATCATCAACGACATTTGTCCATATACCTAGTGCTTCTGCATCGCTAAATACTTGATGATTGAGTGAAGGGTCATCAGTTGTTGCCCATACTTGGTGCGCTTTGTTGATATCAGTAGAGTTATATTTTTTGTTTACCCATTGAATAGCGCCATTCTTTTCTAGTTTGGATAGGTGAGGGTGAATCATAGGCGAAATAACGGTTATGTCCGCATTTGATTTCAGTAAAAGGTCGATTTTTCTACATGCGACCTCTCCACCGCCGATAACTACTACTTTTCTATTCTTTAGTGACAAGAAAACGGGGAAATAGTCCATTTGTTTATACTTCCTGTGAATATCATTGTTGTTACAAGCTTCTGACTTGTAAGGGCTTGTAGAAGCAATTATTATGCATTATACAAAAAACATAACCGGGAAACA
This sequence comes from Photobacterium makurazakiensis, assembly GCF_050336715.1. Classification (NCBI taxonomy): domain Bacteria; kingdom Pseudomonadati; phylum Pseudomonadota; class Gammaproteobacteria; order Vibrionales; family Vibrionaceae; genus Photobacterium; species Photobacterium makurazakiensis. The sequence goes on along the minus strand of NZ_JAKJSJ010000026.1, from coordinate 85,727 downwards.
TTTAAACATATTAGACACGGTTGCGTTGAGTATTTATTTTCAGCTGCACACTGTTCAGCTTGTATTAAAGGCTAAGTGTTAGTTTTGTCACACTACAAAAATTCTTGAATTATTTTACTTTTTTTTGGTTTTTGCGTTAGCAATTTCTAGTTATATACATATTACATATGGTCGGCGAAATGAATAAAAAACTTATGATTGCAACACTGATAAGCTCTAGTTTGCTTGTTGGTTGTGGCGATAAGTTATCTGGACAATCTGCACCAATGAGCCCATTGGTCGCTGCTCAACCAGTAACCGTTATTGATTACCAGCAAGGAAAGCAATTTGTTGGTCGAACTGAAGCGATGGAAGATGTTGCAATTGCAGCACAAGTTTCAGGTTACCTAAAGTCACGTTCATTTCAAGAAGGTGAGATGGTTGAGAAGGGGCAACTACTCTTTGAAATTGAGCCCGCAGCTTATGAAGCGCGTGTAGCAAGCGCTCGTGCTTCAATTTCTCAGGCAGACGCCTCTCTTAAACGTGCCAATTTAGATTGGAAACGTGGTGAAAGGCTACTACCTAAAGGAAGCATTAGCCAGTCTGAGTACGATCGTCTTACTGCTGAAAAACTAAATGCAGAAGCTCAATTAAAATCGGCGAAAGCGCAGCTTAAGTCTGCAGAGATTGACTTGTCTTTCACCAAAATTGTTGCGCCATTTACTGGTCGTGTAAGTGATAGCAAGGTAAGTATTGGTGATTTGGTTTCTCCAAGTACGGGTATTTTGACTTCACTTGTTAGCCTAGATCCGATGCAAACGTCATTTAATGTTAGTGAGCGACAACGCCTTGATTTAGGTATTGATACCTTAGATGGTGCAGGTGACGGCGATAATGGTGTTGAAGTGGTATTAACGTTAACGAACGGCAAAGAATATCAACACCTAGGTGAAGTCGATTTCATTGGTAACCGTATTGATCTGAATACAGGTACTATCGCTATGCGTGCCAGTTTCCCTAATCCAGAAAAAGCGTTGCTACCAGGTCAACATGTTCAAGTGTTCTTGCGTGAGAAAGAACCTGTTCAACGCATTGTTATTCCGCGTCGTGCTGTACAAAGTGATCTAGAAGGTGATTTTGTGATGGTACTTGTTGAAGATAACATTGCTGAACGACGCAATGTTGTTCTAGGTCCACAAACAGAGTTCGGTATCATCATTTCTGAAGGTGTTGAACAAGATGATGTGGTGTTAACGAAGGGTCTGCAGCGTGTTCGTAACGGTGTAACAGTTCGACTTGAAGACACAGAGGCGTAAGTAACTAGATGCTAAGCCGCTTTTTTATCCAGCGCCCAAAATTTGCGCTGGTTATCTCAATTATTCTAACGTTGGCTGGGGCTATTGCTGTCCTTAATTTGCCAGTCGCAGAATATCCGAAAATTAGTCCGCCATCCGTTGGTGTAACTGCTTTTTACTCAGGTGCGAGTGCTGAGGTTGTCGAAGAGGCAATCGCTGACCCTATTGAAGCATCGGTGAACGGCGTAGAAAACATGATTTACATGTCTTCTAAAAGTGCAAACGATGGTTCATATAGCCTAAACGTTACTTTTGATATTGGTACTGATCCAGATATGGCTCAGGTTAATGTTCAAAACCGTGTATCCCAAATTGAATCGAAGCTACCCGCTGAAGTTCGTATGGTTGGTGTAACGGTTAAGAAACGTTCTCCTGACTTATTGATGGTATTGAACTTCTATTCTCCTGATGGGCATTATGATGACCAGTTCCTGATTAACTACATTAATTTAAATGTAAAAGATCAGCTAGCTCGCGTAACTGGTATCAGTGAAGTTAATGTTATCGGTGGTGGCGAATACGCAATGCGTGTTTGGCTTAACCCTGAGAAGATGGCTAACCTTGGCTTAACCACATCTGACGTTAATGCCGCACTTGCTGAGCAGAACGTCCAGGTTGCTGCGGGTCAGGTTGGTGCTCCTCCATTTAACAATGCACAGGAAGTACAGTTTAACCTTGTTACGAAAGGGCGTTTGGAAACAGCTGAAGAATTTGAAAACGTTATTCTACGTGCGAATACTGATGGCTCAGTTGTTTTCTTAAAAGACGTTGCTCGTGTAGAACTGGGTAAGAAGTTCTATAGCGGTAACGGTATGTTCCGTGGCCAGCCAGCTTCTATCGTTGCACTAAACCTCCAGTCTGATGCGAATGCATTGGAAAGTGGCCAGGCGGTGATGGATTTGCTTGATCGTATGAGTGCTGATTTCCCCGACGGGATGGAGTACGAAACAAGTTACGATACAACATTGTTCGTTGCTGAGTCGATCAAGGGCGTTGTTATTACATTGATCCAGGCTATTTTGCTGGTAATCGCTGTAACTTATATGTTCTTGGGTAGTGTACGTTCAACGCTGATCCCGGTTGTTGCTATACCTGTTTCGCTAATTGGTACTTTTGCCATCATGTTGGCGGCAGGGTTTACCATTAATACCGTTACGCTGTTCGGTTTGATTCTGGCCATCGGTATCGTGGTAGATGATGCGATACTCGTTATCGAGCAAGTTGATACCAACATGAAGCGTGACCCAAGCCTGACACCTCGGCAAGCAACGTTGATTGCGATGAAAGAGGTATCAGGGCCGATTGTTACTTCTACCATGGTACTGTTAGCGGTATTTATACCCGTTGCAATGCTGCCAGGTATTACCGGTATCATGTATCGTCAATTCGCGCTAACAATTTGTATTTCGGTTGTTATCTCGTCGATAAACGCGTTAACGCTATCTCCGGCTTTATGTACTCTTGTACTTAAGCAAGGTGGCGGTAATGTAACGCGTTGGTTTGGTGTATTTAACCGCGGTCTTGATAAAGTCACCTTAAAGTATGGTTCTATTGCGGGCTTCCTTGTTCGTAAATCAGCCATTCTGGTGGCATTCTTCATTCTTGCGGTTGGCTCTGTAACGTATTTAGCAAAAACGACTTCAACGGCATTTGTTCCAACGGAAGATAAAGGTATTTTGCTAGTTAACGTTCAGTTGCCCGATTCTGCCTCGTTATCTCGTACTGAAGAAACTACGATTAAGCTTCAGGAGATTCTTGCTGACGAACCGGGAATTGAAGGTATTACGGTAGCAAACGGTTATGCGTTCTTAACGGGTGCTGCGGCTTCTAACGGCGCATCTCTGTTTATTAAGCTAAAAGACTGGGATGAGCGAAATGCAATGGATGGAGAGCATTCCTCTTTTGCTATTTCAAACCGTGTAAATGGCCGTGCTGCAATGGAATTGCCTGAGGCGATTGTATTTGCGATGGGTGCACCAGCGGTTCCAGGTATGGGGGCAGCTGATGGTTTTGAGTTTGTCCTAGAAGATACCTTAGGTCGTAGCCGAACAGATTTGGCTACTGTTATGGGTGAAATGATTCAGGCTGCTAATCAGCAACCTGAAATTGCATTCACTTTCAGTACGTTCCGCGCAAATGTGCCGCATTTCTATATTGATGTTGACCGCGTTAAAGCAAAGCAACTGGGTATTCCTCTAACAGAGATTTTCCAAACGCTACAGGGTAACTTAGGTTCCATGTACGTGAACGACTTTACTCTGTATGGCAAAAACTTCCGTGTAACGGTTCAGGCTGATAGTGATTATCGTGATAACTTGGATGCACTTGAACGATTCCATGTACGTTCTGCTTCTGGTGACATGATCCCACTAAGTACGTTAACAACGGTAGAGCAAGTATTTGAACCTGATGTTGCATGGCGTTATAACATGTACCGTGCTGCGGTTATTCAGGGTAATCCTGCACCTGGTTATTCGAGTGGTGATGCAATTGCAGCAATGGAACGTGTTGCTGCTGAAGTACTACCTCAAGGCTACCAGTATGAGTGGACTGGTATGGCATACCAAGAAGTTAAAGCGGGTAACCAAGCAATTTATGCGTTTGCACTTGCTTTGATCTTCATTTACTTGTTCATGGTTGCGCAGTATGAAAGTTGGAGTATTCCTCTTGCGATCATTTTGGTTGTACCTGTTGCAACACTCGGTTCATTCTTGGCACTGACGATTACGGGTACACCTTTGAACCTGTATGCGCAAATTGGTCTTGTTCTCTTGATTGCTTTGGCTGCTAAGAATGCCATTTTGATTGTAGAATTTGCCAAAATTGAACGTGAAGAGAAAGAGCTGGATATTGAGAAAGCTGCTGTTCGCGGTGGTAAATTACGTTTCCGTGCAGTAAACATGACCTCTTGGTCGTTTATCTTAGGTATTTTACCTTTGATCTTCGCATCAGGCGCTGGCCATATCAGCCAAAACTCGTTGGGTATCTCACTAACAGGTGGTCTGCTCTGCGTATTGTTGGCAGGTACATGTTTGATCCCTGGCTTCTTTGCGTTAGTTCAGCGTCGTCGTGAAAAATTCCACGGTGGCTCAACTAAGCTCATCCCATTAGATGATGAATAAGTTAGATTGAACCTAAAATAGAAAGCTCCCTACGGGAGCTTTTTTTTTGCCGAGTTTTAAACACTCTAAAAAGCGGGGGAGTGGGTTCATTATTTTCTTGTTCTGGTACACAAAAAACAATCTATTTGATCTAGATTGATCAAACACTTATAGGGTTTGATATACAATAAAAGCYTACTAAATTAAGTCGTATAGTGAGTCACGTAATGAACTATGAAAATATGATTGGTTTTGGTGTTGCGGGTAACTTTGCCGGCCACCTTGAGCAAGCAGGAGAAGCAAAAGACTTTCTTGCCGTTGAAGTACAGGAAGCTGTGCAACCTAAAGCTATTTTCCCTTTTTATATTCCTTCAGAAAAAGCAGGTTTCCTTTCCACGTTTCCACTATCAACTGATACGATCCTTCCGCCGAATGATGCTGATAACCTTCAGATCGAACCAGAAGTTGCGTTAATTTGTGATATTCAATACGAAGGTAAGCGTGTTGTTTCAATCACACCAAGTCAGTTTGCAGCTTATAATGATTGCTCTATTCGTAAGCCGAATGCAAAAAAAATCAGTGAAAAGAAAAACTGGGGACCTAAAACGAAAGGCATTTCTTCTCAATTGATTGCATTAGATGCGTTGACTAAAGGTGGAACACTGGATCGCTTTAGGATTGCTAGTTTTCATAAGCGTGATGACCATGTCGTTCGATACGGTGAAGATAGCCCTGTGATTGGCTATAGCTACTTTCATGAAAAGCTATTGAATTGGATTGTTGACCGAATGAACAATCAGCAAGATGTTGGGCCAACAGAAGATATTGCGGCACACCTAGCTAACGCGAATTATCCGGCACAAACTATTATCAGTATTGGTGCGACACGTTATACCGAGTATGGAGAAACAACATTCCTAAAATCGGGTGATGTGAGTATGGTTGTGGTGTATGACGGTGACCTATACACACCTGAGCAGATCGTTGAGATGGCAAATAAGCAAGAGTTTGCTCAAGATGGTATTTCTGCTTTGATTCAAGATGTCGCTTAGCGCTAAATGAAATAACAGCCGTTATTAATAAAAAGGCACTGGTTTCAATCAGTGCCTTTAAGTTTATTCACTACAAGCGCCAGAAAAGCTCTAGTGACCCTACTGAACTTGAACCGTGTGGATCTTCTTCAAACTCTGGAGTACTTGTTGCAAAACTTAAACTGATGCCCCATTTAGGTTGATAATACACTCCGCCCAAAACAGCTGTTGCTTGCCAATTTTCAACGGTTGTATCCGGTACGCCATCAGGGCGATCACCATCAATGGTAATATCATTAAAGCGGTATCGTCCTTCTATACCCGTAAATAAGAAATAGCCAGAAGCGCTGGTAGACAACACACTAATATCAACGAATTTACCAGGGGTAAAGCCTGTTGTACCAAAGTTGCCTGAAAGGCTATTACCCCAACGGAAAGCACCGCCAACAGCAACCTCACTCTGATAGTTACCAACATTTATGCGTCCAATTCCACTAACGTCATATTCGTCCATTAGAAATGCACGTTGACGAGTGACTAACCGGTGACCTTCATAGCCAAGATTAAAAACGACTTGATTGTCTATTTGGTAGTCCCAGCCCATAGGTTCGTCTGAGCCAACGATGCTATGAATGAACTTTTGACTCTTTTCTGCCATTGCATTCGGACCGACTAACCCGATCATAACACTGTACTTATCTGCAATAGATGGAGAGTACTGATAAATACCAGTTTCAAAAAACAGCAAACCCGCATAAGGGCGCTCGTCGGCAAGTGGCCCAGTGGCTTCTATGTCTTCAGGCGTCCACATTTGTTGACCAAATCGAAAATTCCAGCCTTTTTGTGTGCTGCTTGAAAAGGGTAATACTGATGCAACTTGCCTAATTGGCGTTGGACCTAAGATATCAAGCATTGGAGTCGCTGCGGAGCTAAATTCTAAGAAGATACCGTTAGTGTAATTTTGGTCGGTACCAACAATACCGTCATTGTCCATTGAAAAAGAAATACTGCCAGCGTTGTAAGCCTGTGATGGGGAGGATAAAAAAGAGGAGCAAACAATAAATGCAGTAAAAATTTGTTTCATTTACAATCCTTTGATAAAACAAGTAGGATGAATTGCCAACTCTTTAGGCATGATTATCATCATATCTAAATGACAGGAATCATCGCTAGTGATATTGCGAAATTAAACGTAAAAGTTTGTGATGATCGTTTAAACAAAACGTAAGGAACCAGAATGTCGGAAATTCAACTTTCATCTCCACTTGTATCAGCGTCGTGGCTCGCTGAAAATATCAATCACCCGGATCTTACTGTACTAGATGCAAGTTGGTTTTTGCCTAACTCGCCAAGAGATGCGCAAGCAGAATGGCAAGAAAAGCGTTTACCGAAGGCGCGCTTTTTTGATTTTGATAAGAAGATTGCCGATCCTGATTCTGAATTACCACATATGCTGCCTTCTGAAGCACTATTTGCTCAGTCTGTTGCAGCGCTGGGGGTGAGCTCAAAGAATACGGTCGTTATCTATGACTCACACGGCATTTTTTCATCTCCCCGTGCGTGGTGGATGTTCAGAGCGATGGGGCATAATAATGTAGCCGTGCTTGATGGCGGTTTACCAGCTTGGTTAGCGGCAGGCTTTGAACTCGAGACGGGTGAACCTACAGAGGTTGATATGGGGGAATTTAGTGCAACATTACAACCGAACTGGGTCATTGATGCTGATTCTTTGAATGCTCGCTTAGAAACATCGGGTACGCAAGTATTTGACGCTCGACCAGCCGCTCGATTTTATGGCACACAGCCAGAACCTCGACAAGGTGTCAGAAGTGGGCACATGCCAGGGGCGAAAAGCTTACCTTTCAGCCAGTTAGTTTCACTTTCTGACGGATGTTTTCTGCCAATAGAACAAATATCCCAGCGATTTGATGCGCTAAGTGATGTTAATGAGCAGCATATTTTTAGTTGTGGCTCTGGCGTTACCGCATGTATCCTTGCTCTTGCTGCAGAATTGACGGGACGAAAAAACCTGACGGTCTATGATGGTTCGTGGACAGAGTGGGGGCAAAAGTTAAAATACCCAGTGGTATAACAAGTCTAAAAAAAGGCATAGTTAACACTATGCCTTTAAAATAGAATTATTGAATTGCTGGAATATAACCGCGTTCTTCAATAATACTTTGGCCTGATGTCGACATGACATAATCAACAAATTCTTTAGCTGAATTTTTTAATTTCTTTTCTTTATATAGCATTAAGAAAGGACGGGAGATTTTATATTTACCTGATTCTAGGTTTTCAAGGGTTGGAGGTACACCGTCAAAAGAAAGTGCTTTTACAGAGTCATCGATAGAGCCTAGCGAAACATAACCAATCGCATGCTTATTTCGTGAAACTAAACTCTTTACAGTACCGTTTGTATTAACGACTAGCACTTGCGGGTTAATATCAGAAACTGTTTTATCTTTAATTTGTTGGGTTAACCCCATGTAGTCTTCGAATGAAAAGCGCGAACCTGATGCATTTTCACGACTAACAACGGCCATCTTTAAGTCTGGGCCACCAACGTCTTTCCAGTTATTTATTTCACCGTGATAAATTTTAGAGACTTGCTCTTTAGTTAGATTATCGACAGGATTATCTTTACTAACAACAAGTGCGATACCATCGTGGGCAATCGTGACAGTCTGCACATCAGGTTTAATTTCTTCGACTTTTAAGTAACGTGAACTCATGCCTACGTCCGCTACATCACGTTTTACGGCTTCAATACCAGCTGATGAGCCAATACCTTGAACGGCGATAAGGGTGTTGTTGTGCTCTGTAGAGTAGGTTTCTGCCAATATTTCCACAACATGGCTAACAGATGTTGAGCCAGTAACTGTTACGGTTTCTTTTGCTTGAACGCCAAATGATAATGTCGCAATGAGTGCGCATAAGGTAGTCCTGGTTAACATCATAGATCTCCAAATAAACCAGAAAATAACGCGCTATTTTATGACTATAATATTACAGTATTGTGAAAATTAGTATTAGCTTTGGGCTAATGGTTTACTTATTTTATCCAGATACATCTCTTTATCAGCTTTTGCTAGAATTGAGTCAGGGTCACTGAGGTTTCCAGGATAATAAGGTGATAGCCCTACACTAAAGTCAATATTGTAGTAGCGCCTTTTTTGTGCAGTTGCATCATATAAATTTGATATCCACACTTGGCATATATTATTATCTTCTGTTGGTAGTAAAATAACAAACTCATCACCACCAATTCGATATATTTGGCTACCAGTAGGTGCTGTTTGTATTAATGTCTTTGCGATATCTACGAGTAATTCATCACCGACTTTATGACCAAACTTATCATTGACCTGCTTAAAGTTATCAAGATCGATGTAGGCTAAAATACCTCGTTGTAAATTAATGGCCATTTTATCGAATCGACGAAAAAGAGAGCGGCGATTTTGTAATCCAGTCAAATCATCTTCTAGTGCTAAACGGCTGAGATCTGCTTCGAATTGTCGGGAGCGATCTATTTGTGTGTGTAATGTTGTGATTAAATCACGACGCTGGTGCAGCATTTTGATAAAACAAAAACACATTAAGAACACACCGATATGCATGAAAATATCGTCGGTAGAATCAATAAGCCAATGATTATCAAGCTCTGGTATTTCATCCAATAAATCAGCGATTACACCAATTGAATATGTCCCTAGAGCAAGCAGTAGCCAGCTGCGCATTCCTTTACCGAAGTCTTCTTTCAGTAACATAAAAATGAGCACTAAAGTAAGGATTGATATGAAGCTTTCAAGTTGGCCATTAGAGGGTACAAGTGCTGAAAGCAATATACCTATACACACAATGGCAGTTAGGCGAATAGGAAGTTGGGATAATGTACTCATGATTGATACTTGTAATTATGGCTATTTCTTTGATAGTTACAGAGCCACGGGTGTTAAACAATGTGTTTACAAAGTCATGATTAGAAGTAATGTTTAGATCTTTTTCTTTTGCACATATTTAGCCTGCTCGTGTCAATAGTGACTCGAGTGGCTATTCTACCCATTTATATTTTGTTTCCCTGCTTCCTTCTTCTCTTATTTCTTGAGACAGAATAATCATTTTCTGGAATGGAAAATCACCGATGAATATTTGCTCTTCTTTTTACAAAAATAGTGTGTTTGTAGTTAGGCTAATAGCAGGAAACAAACAAAAACTTGATCCTTGTCGTTTTAGTTTTGAAATCGGTTCTTGATAGTGTTAAGTACGTCTCAAAAATGGAATCATAGTTTGTGCAGTGGAACGTGATGGATGTGTTTGATATATAAGGAGTGTAACAAAATATTTCAGTTCACATCATTGTAACATTTAGGGGTTTATGTCTATCCTAAATAATAGTGCTGAAGCACATGGATATGGCAACTAAAGAGGTCGGAAGTATGCTGACAATGGCAAAAAATACACAGCCGAATAAAGCGCTGGTTTCTGAACGGATTCAGAAATTAATCAAAGCGCTTTCAAATGGCGTTTATGAGCGAGAAGAAACCATCAAACTATGCCTTCTTGCCGCATTAGCCGGAGAGAGTGTATTCCTCTTGGGCCCTCCGGGAATTGCCAAAAGCTTAATTGCCAAAAGATTGATTCAGGCGTTTGATAACAGCAAATTTTTTGATTATCTAATGACGCGATTTTCTACGCCAGAAGAGGTGTTTGGCCCATTATCCATTCAAGAGTTAAAAGATAATGGTAAGTATGTCCGCTTAGTTGACGGCTATTTACCGACAGCACAAGTTGTTTTCCTCGACGAAATTTGGAAAGCAGGACCGGCTATATTGAATACCTTATTGACAGTTGTTAATGAACGAACGTTTAAAAATGGTCAAGAGGTGTTACCTGTTCCGATGCGGTTACTTATTACGGCATCGAATGAATTACCAGAAGAAGACAGCGGATTAGAAGCACTCTACGACCGGATGTTAGTACGTGTATTCGTTAATCGAATTCAAGAGAAGCAAAACTTTAAAGCGATGCTAATGGGAGAAGGGCCGGCCATTCAAGAGCTAGAGCCGGGGTTAGCCATTACAGATGAAGAGTACGACAATTGGCAGTCTCATATTGATGAGATTAAATTATCAGAAAGTATTTTTGAAAAAATTTATCAACTCAAAGCAATGATCGAGAAGCGTTCGGATGAATCTGATGTTTCGGATGACTCGGAAAGTGAACTATATATATCAGATCGCCGTTGGAAAAAATCGGTGCGCTTGCTAAAAGCGAGTGCCTTCTATAATGCTCGTGATGCAATCAATCCTCTTGATTTACTTCTGTTACAAGATTGCATGTGGCATAGCCCAGAATCTCGTAATGTTATTCGATCTATCATCAATGATTTTGCTGTTCAGAAAGCGTTTAATCAGGAGGCTTCTCAGTTCGATGCTAATGAGTCTCAACGAATTATTGATGAAGTACACCATGAAGTCGTTAGTGAGCTGTGTTTAACATTTAGCCGTGAAAGTATGATGCGTAAAGAGTGGTATAAGTACGACTTCAGTAGCGCTAAGCGTTATAACGTTAACCATAACGCTAAAATGATAAAGCTTGTAATGCTACAACAGAACCCATCGGTTTCAGAGAAAGAAAATGGCGATAGTCGTTGGGTGTATGTTGATGGTGATGAATTTGAGAAGAAAATCAAAACGGGCCAATGTGATATTTATGGCTACGTGAACAAAAATACGCATTTATGCCGACTTCAGTTTGAAGTTGATGCTGAGTTACGTTTAGTGATTAAAGATATTGCTAATCGCTCTGTGTTAGTCGGTATTGCTGGAGAAAAGGGGATTACCCCCGAGCTGCAGCAGCGTTGGCTCTCTTGCGCTGAAGATGCATCCTCAAAAGTTGTTGATGCTGAGCATAATTTAAAAATATCGAAGAGTAGCTTTCATGGGGCATTGCCGCATAACTTCATCGACCCACGTTTACCCGAGTTGATCGAGCAAAGCTTATCTACAGCCTCTGATTCTGTACATGAGTTAAAATTAACTATTGATAAGAGTGTTTTTCGAATCACTCATTTATCTGAATACTTTGCTTAATAGAGGGGTGTCCAATGCCAGTTTCTGAAGGACTCAACCTTGCTATGATGCTAGCGGAATCTGGCATCATTGATAATGCAATACATGAAATGATGATGCGCCCACAGCTTATTGTGGCGGCTGAGTCTAACCCTGGGATAAAGTCGGCGATGAAAAGTCAGATTTTGAAGTGGCGAGGTCAGGTACAGAGAAGGATCACAAAAGTTAGCGTCGAAGAGCGCTTCCATCAAGAAATTGAACTTCATCAAGACGTGATTAATTGGGATCGGGATTATTTTGATGAGCATGTGCATGAAGTTGTGAAACAACTAGAAGGGCACTCAGCGTTCTATTTTAAAGCCAAGACCTTGCTTGAGCGTGATTTACAAAAACATAATCCTATGTTTCAAAGTTATTTTTGTCACCAATGGAGCCAACATTTAACTCAGGCTCTAACAGAAGCTCAACTAAACGAGCTTGAGCAGCATAAAGAGAAATTATTGGCTGACCTTTATCAACGTATTGAAACAATGCGCCAGATGGAAGAGGTAACAGAAGCTGGTGATGAAAAGAAAGCGGGCCGTTTATGGGATATGGCCAAAGCCAAATTAACAAAGAGCGATGTGACTACGCTCAAGTCGATTGCCACTTTTTTAAAGAAAAATAATGGTCTGCAAGAAATAGCAGAGAAGTTAGGTCGTATGGCCAATGAAGTGGATGACCCAAATAAAGAACGAGTTCGTTCTGAAGATTTAAAAATGGTTGAAGAACAGAGTGATAATGTCACGGATGATATTGTTGGGATTCATGAAAGTGATGATCTATCAAAACTGTTACCTAATGAGGCCATGTTTTTAGCTTATCCAGAGTTGGAAGTTGTTTTCTATAAGCATTTAGTTGATAAACGATTATTGAATTACCGAATGCAAGGCGCTCAGCGTAAGCTACGACGAGTGAAAGCATTTAAACGTCAAACAAAACAGGTAGAGCAAGATAAAGGTCCGTTCATTGTTTGTATTGATGCGTCTGGGTCGATGAATGGTTTTCCAGAGCAATGTGCGAAAGCACTGGCTTATGGGTTAATGCAAATTGCATTAGCAGAAGACCGTGACTGCTATGTGATTATGTTTTCGACCCAGCAAATAACGTATGAGCTTACAAAACAAGATGGCCTTAGTGAAGCTTTAAACTTTCTATCGTACTCATTTCATGGTGGTACTGATTTAGGCCCTGTTCTGGATCAGTCGATCGATTTGATGTGTGGTGAAAAGTATAAGAACGCAGATTTAGTGGTGCTTTCTGATTTTATTGCACCATCGCAACCAGAAGAAATGATGAAGCGTATTACTAAGTTGAAAGAGCATAAAAATCGTTTTCATGCGGTTAACTTATCAAAATACGGAAATCCAGAATTAATGACCATATTTGATCATTGTTGGTCTTACCATCCATCTAAACTCGGGCGCTTATTAAAGTGGAGATAAACGGCTGATTTAATAAAATCCATTATAGTTGTCTTAGCTTTGGCGAACCTTAGGTTCGTCCTTTTTTTATTTTTTTTGCTTTATATATTGCTTATTCTGCAAAGTATTCATGTAAGGCTTGGCGCCATTCAGGGCTTTGTCTAATTTTGAGCAGTGCACGGTTTAACTGTTCACGATATGGGCTATTATTTTCAATAACCAAACCATAGTTTTGTTTCTCAAACCTGTAAGGCAAAACAGTTAAATCTTCATATTGTCCGCTTTCTTTTGATTTTTTAATTAAATATTTTAATACTGCATCGTCAGCCACAATCGCTTCAACGTCTTCGTTATCCAATGCCGTTAACAAGGACTCAATATCTTCATAATCGCGATGAACAATGCTTTGGTTTACGAGAAACTCTGAAGATGTTGATGCTTTTTTCGCTCCGACAGTGAGGTTTGCGAGGTCATTTGGACCTTTAATATCGCTATTTAACAACCCTAAAGTGAATGTACTGGCCAATACCGCGGTAATACTAGCAATAAAGAAGGTGGTGAAAATGGCTAATATCACAGTCAAAATTCGCCCAGGGAGGGTTTTAAATTCAAAATAATTAAATGGTCCTTTTGTAATAAATAACAGCCCGAGAATGAACCCCTCAATCATTTGTGCTTTCGATGAACGCATTGAATACAGCTTATCGTTTAGCCGGTGTTCAAGCAGGTAATAAATCCCACCTACAATCGATGCTGCAACGAAGACAAAAGCTAAGACAATAAGCAGTTTAGTATTGGTAAACAGGCTTTTTAGCGAGGCAATGTAACCTTGCCGTTTAACGGCAATTGCAAGGTGGGTTTCATAGTAAGAGTGTGAGAAATCGAGAACCTCTTCGCGCTCAGGCGTAATAGATATACATGATACACCAATGTTGATGTTGCCGGTGGCGACGTCATCGAGTAGCTCTTGCAGTTCATGATTACTGATGGTGTATTCCAATTGCAGCTCTTGTGCAATTTTCTGCCACAGCAAAATACTTAATCCGGTATAGGATTTATCGTTATGCTCAATCACAAAAGGCGGGCAGTTGTAGCTACCCACATTGATCTTTGAGGCCGAATAAGCCGAAGTAGAGAATAAAATAAAACTGTATAGCAACGTGAAGATAGCAATAGATTTACGGGTGATTATTTTAATCATTACTGCTCTCCACAATGGTAACGCTATAGGGAAAGTATAAGCGTCATTTAATATTCACTACTGTTCATCTGGATCACCCGCTGTTTAAGGGAAGGTATCCCCCTGACATAACAGGGGGATAAATCATTTTAAGCCTTACGGATTTTTGCCGGTAAAGACTGGCGAGCTGCGGCTCCCACGACCCAATCAAGCATGACCCCTTTACCTTCACGGGTGGGGTCAATTAATCCTATATCGTTAATATTTACGCCATCTTTATTGCTGGCCTTGATGGGTTGTTGTTTGTCACCGATCCAATGAGCTCGTTTCCCTAGTTCGGTATGGCCAAATCCATGTTCAAAGCCAAGTGTGCCAGGTATCACGCCTTCCAAAACCATTGCTATCGCCTTTGTACTGGCGCTTGGTGTTTCGATAATAAACTCGTCACCTGTTTTTATGCTGTTTTTGTTAGCATCAGTTGGGTGGATATAAACTGGATTCACACCTTTTATCGAGTTCAAACGAGGGGATAGGTTAGACACGGCACTATGGATATTTGATTTGAAATTTGTCAGGCTAAACGGCCATTCGTTTGCCGGGTAATGTTCTTCAATAGGTGTTCCATCGCACAGTTTTTGTGGATGCCAAGTTGGGCAACCACTGTAGAGCTCTCCAGTCATGGTGTTTATAGATGTGCCAAGTTTTTCATTCCATATAGCGACTGGTCGAGCCCATTTATATTTCATAAGCTCTCCTTGGTAGGCTTTTGAAGCGTCCTCAAAGCGGCCACCTCGAGCAAATATAAAAGAGACACGATTAAGCTCTTCATTGGTTAATACCTTTTGCATAGCAGGCAGAAGACGCTCTAGCCCAGACCACATGATGTCTTCAGCCGATACTTCTGGCACGCCATCGTTCACATAGGCAAGATTGGCAGCAGCACGAAGGTAGAAATCTTCAGCGTTGTGGATACTATGCCAATTACCGTTGCGATCTTGGATTGCTTGCTCTCCAAAACCACCAAGCTCCATCTTTTTTGCCACATCAATGAGGAAGTTCTCTAAACATATACTTCGGCCGTCATTGGTTTTATCGGTACGAGGTTCAACGATTGGCCAGCGAGCAGTCACCGTTTTTGTTGGCACGTCATGCCATGGTGTTGCCATGCCCCAGCTTTCATACGTGACTGTGTCTGGCACGATATAGTCTGACAGTGCAGTTGTTTCATTGATAAACGCATCAATTGAGATAATCAAACCTAACTGCTTAGGATCTTTCAGCTTTTCTTCGAGCAGGTTTTTTAACCCTGGAACCCCATATATTGGGTTTGCCATGTGGTTTATCCATGCTTTCGCACGATACGGATAGCCATCTATCGCTGCTGATAAATGCTCAGTTAGTAACGGTGCTGAAATAGGATACCACGGTGCTCGAGTTGGGTATGGGGACTCACCGGCAGCGATGCGGCGCTTATACTCATTGGTTTTGTGGTATGGAAATTTACTACGAGAAAGGAAAACGCCTTTCGGTGCTGTTTTACCATTAAATGTGGTGAAGTCGTAACGAGGGCCTTTAGCGGAAGTTGGATACCCTCCAGCCTTCGCCATTGCTCCGCCTTTCATATTGATGTTACCAATAAGGGCGTTGAGCATCACAATGGTAAATGCATTATAGAAACCATTGCTGTGCATGTTACCGCCGTGGGTATCGACAACGGCTTTTGTCCCATAGCTGGTAAAGCGTTTAGCAAGCTCAATGATTTGTGCTTCAGGGATCCCACATTGTTGGCTATAAAATGCCAAGTCGTACTTGAACGCTTCATCTTTTAAGCGTTGCAAGGAAGACTTAACTCTAATAATACCAGTATTAAGTGTTAGCTCACGGTCTACAAACAGTGATGCTTCGTTTGATTGCGTATGTAAGGCTAAATCACCGCTTTTGGCATCGATGATCACATAGGGGTCGGTGTCTGACTGTGCATCACCGCTGAAAGGCATTCCTGCGTCAGATGCACGAAGAAAGCTACCGTTACGTGAATGGTTTTCATCGCTGATCACCAGATGGGTTGCATTACACCAGTGTGCAGTACTCGCTTTTTTCATTGCGTTGACGCCCGGTTGAGCAAGAAAAGTTTGGTTGTAACGTTGGTTTTCAATAATCCATTGGATCATCCCCAGCACTAATGCTGAATCGGTACCCGGTTTAATTGGAACCCATTGATTGTTATTGCCTGATGCCAAACTTGATGAACCAGCCGGTAAAGTTGGCGTAATTATGGTGTATTCCAGATTGCCTTCGGTACGGGCTTTTGCCAGTTGGCGAGCTTGACGTTTAAATGGGTTGCCAGCCTGTGCTGGCGACATACCGATGAAAATGACGTATTCAGCATTATCGAAGTCGGGTTTTAGGTGAGCAAACTTGTCTAAATCATTCATAAATGCCCCGCTACCAGCTCGGAACGCATAGCCACAATATGAACCATGATGGCCGAAGTTTCGGGTGCCAAAACTATTAAACGCGAAGCGTTTTAGAATATCGTCACGACCTTCGTTACCCGCATTGGTGACTAAAAGTTGGTTGGCTTTTGGCCCATATTCAGGGTTTTGACTATCGACAGGTGTATTTAAATCTCGAATTGCATGTAGGCCATCGACATGGCCTTCTCCAAAGAGATCTCCGCCGTTTACGACTTCATTGATTAGCTGATCGTAGCTAATCGGCTCCCATCGTCCTTCGCCACGTTTTCCCACGCGTTTTAGCGGTTGAGTTATGCGATATGGACTGTTGCGGATTTCCAGCATGGCATTACCACGAGCGCAAGCAGTCGAACGGCCTTCTAACCCTGCATCCCCAGTTAAGCCAAGATATGCCTCTTTTACTGGCGTATTAAAAGGTATATGTTCTTGATGAGAAAGTGGATGATAGGGATTACCGCTAATACGTAGAATCTCATCGTTGTGGTTGTCTATTCGTACACGAAGGCCGCACAATGTCCAACAACCGAAACACATAGAAGGTGCCACACGTTGGTTTGGGTTTAATACAAGATTACCGTGATCACTGACTTTGTATTCAGGATCAAGTGAATTACCGTGATGAATATCTTTGGTTTTTTGGCCTGCTGTACCTTCAATTACACCTTCCATCATGTGCTTAGTTGTTGTTGTGTAACCAGCGGAAAATGCCCCTAAACCACCAATTGCGAAACCTGATTTCAATATTTGTCGGCGTTTGTTATCCATGGTGAAACCTTCTTAATTAGTGTTCGGAAAATGAGGCTTGGGGTGACAGTGTGTTTTTGGACTGAATAAGCTCAGAGCCGATCATGGCAAGTGCTATCCATAGCCCCAACATACCTAGAATGCCTAGTAGGCCAGTGCTGTTCATCGGTAATTCATACGGGTAGGGGCCGACGTCGAATTTAGGTATGGTCTGCGCTTCCATGATGGTTATCCAGCGTATAGCCCATGCACTGCACAGCGTGATGAAAGACATCAAAATGAGGCTGGCAGTTCGGTGGTTTTCACGAAGCGTTATTACGGCAAGTAAAATGTTGCCCAATAAAACCATAGAAAGTAGGCTGATGTTGATTAGCCATTGGCTATCAGAATAGAGAGAAAATGTTGGGTTATTTGTCCCCCAAAGAGGGATAAGCAGCAAAGCTGAAATGCTACTTAGAATGACAGTCTGTTTTAATAAGCGAAGATCAGAGTAAGTCAGGGTGTTTTGCTGTGATTTTGCTGGCAACATAAACCAAATGATCAGAGTAAAGCCAACGGCACCTAAAAATGCGGTTGTAAACCAAAGAAGAGGTGAGGCAGGCTGATGCCATAGAGGGCGGGCTTCTATGATTGCAATTTCAGCACCTGTATAGGTTGCGATTGTTAGGCCTGAAATGACCGTAAGAGCTGCCATAGAGATCATGGTTTTACGTGTGGTTTTCCAGTTGCCTAATGACAACATTGATAGTGTTTGAAAGAATTTACTTTTGCTATTTTTCAAGCAGATTAAATCGTCGCGAAGATAAAGCCATGCAGTTGCAATCGCTAATCCTGAAAAAATTGGCAAGAATATTGCGCCCATCGACATCCATGACCAAGGAGTGAAGTGGGCGTAGAAATGCCAAGCGCGCCCTGGTTGGTGAAGGTCACCTGTTAAAGCTAAGGGGCCAACTATTGCACTGATAGCAACAGTCAGAACAAGTGCCGCTCGTAATTGATGGCTGGTCTGCTTCTGAAAGATTAAAGCAATAAAAAATAAAATCGCCGCAGCATAGGCTGACCCGATGTAAAAGAAATATTGAACCGCCCAGGGAAGCCATGCAATGGCTTGAGGTGGGACTAGCACTTCAGTTATGTTCATGCCTGCTCTCCTAGAGGTTCGTAAATTGCGGGTTGACCATCAACATGGCTGGTAAAGCGCTCATTCATGCCGATATAAAAAACATGTGCTTTGGTGTTCGCTTCCGGTTTCAGTACTTTAATATCATCCTGATGTTCATTCATAAGGTGGCGAATTTCGCTGTTCGGATCGTTCAGATCGCCAATCACTCGTGCACCACCAACGCATGTTTCAACACATGCAGGCAGTAACCCAGCTTCTAGGCGGTGGGCACAGAAGGTACATTTATCTGCGGTCAATGTTTCCTCGTTGATGAAACGCGCATCGTAAGGGCAGGCTTGTACACAATAGGCGCATGCGACACAGCGACTGTTATCGACCATAACAATGCCGTCTTCTCGCTGAAAGGTTGCTTGAACAGGGCAAACGGCAACACACGGTGGGTTGTCACAGTGGTTACACAGCCGTGGCAGCATGAAAGACTTAACCTCTTTGGTACTCGATGAGCCATCTTCAAGTGCAACTTCGTATTGTTTTACCGTCGTGCGAAACTGGCCGATTGGTGCTTGGTTTTCAATACTGCATCCGACGGTACAGGCTTGGCAGCCAACACATTTACGCAGGTCGATAACCATAGCGTAACGTTTACCCGTTTGGCCTTTCCGGTCGGGTTCATTGTTGTTCCGTATTACGGTACTAGCGGCTGCGCTTCCAATACCTGTAACTGGGATCAGCGCAGCACCGGCAGTGACTGCACTCAGAAAACGTCGTTTGGTGTAATCCATAACTCACCTGATAAGACTATTAAGGGCTTGTTTTTATTGTCAGAGAACCAGCTAAAACTCGGTATTGTGGATTTCCACATACCTCAATCAAACTTGATCTAAAACAAGTGTGGAAAGGGCGTGCATGCTGTTATCCTGTCGTCATTACAGCGATTAAGAGTTAGACGTTCATGCCAAGGCAAAAGTGTTCATTCATGAAAAAATGGTTTTTTGTCATGACCTTGGGGGTATTATCTTTAACTGTGCAGGCAAAGGCTGAAGACAAAACAACGATAGACGTGGGGGTTCTGGCAATACGCGGAAACCTTTCTGCGGAGCAGCGTTGGCAGCCAACCATGCATTGGTTAAACCAACAGGTAGAAGACGCACAATTTGTGCTTCATCCCTTGGATTTAGAGGGGATGACCAATGCTGTTAAGCAGCAGACCATGGATTTCATACTCACTAATCCGGGACAGGCTGTTCGGTTGGGGCGGCAATACGCGCTTGCCTGGATTGCTACCCTGACGAGTAGAAGGCCGGATAGCTCAAACTATGCGATTGGTTCAGCCCTTGTTGTACTTGCCAGCTCTCCTTATCAAACCTTTCAGGACGTATCTGGGTTACCGTTGGCTGCTGTATCAGAGCAGGCGTTTGGTGGCTACTTGACTCTTCGCTATCAGGTCGCTCAGCAAGGCTTAAATCCAAATGATTTCTTTTCAGATGTTCGATATCTCGGTTTTCCTATTGATGCAAACTTATACCAATTGCGCGACCATACTGTAGATGCGGCAGTAGTGCCGGCTTGTTTGTTAGAGAATATGATCACTGAAGGGTTGTTGGAAGACGGCAAATATCGAGTTCTTAATCAACAACATTCTGATGATTTTTCGTGTCAGGTGTCAACGCCACTGTATCCAAACTGGTCTTTTGCGAAAACCGAGCGAGGCTCCTCTGCATTGGCGAAGAGTATTTCTCGCGCATTGTTAACTATGCCTGCTGATAGCACGGCCGCCATTGCTTCTGGTGCTTCGGGGTGGACATCACCAGAGAGCCTACTGTCGATCGATAAATTATATCAGGCGCTGGATCTACACCCTTTGCAACAAGCATGGTGGAAAGAGGCATTACGGTGGTTACGCAATCATCAGGAGTGGGTTTGGGGGGGATTTATCCTTTTTATTGTGCTAAATGCCTATCATTTCTGGCTTGAGTATCGATTTAGTCGCAGTAAAAAGGAGCTTGAACAAGCCCTACACCGTTTAAAAGATAAGAGTGAACAGTTAGAACATTCACAGCGTGTCGCTATTGTGGGTGAACTTGGCAGTAGCCTTGCGCATGAGATCAATCAGCCATTGGCTGCGATTCGAAACTATAGCGAGGGCGGTCTATTGCGTTTAGCTAAAAAGCGGCCTCATGAAGATATAGCCCCTGTCTTTGAGAAAATTCAAAGTCAGGTGGAGCGAGCGGATGCCATTGTCCGTCGGTTAAGAATGCTGATAAAAAAACGGAGCGTTGAAAAACAGCTATGCAATATTGAACAGCTTCTCGATGATACGATGGAGCTCATGAACTTCCGATTACAAAAACAAGATGTGATGTTAAGTCGACGGTTAGAAGGCGAAGTTGTATCGGTTGAAGTCGATGTGGTTGGATTTCAGCAAGTTATTGTAAACGTAGTTAATAATGCTATCGACGCATGTGTTGAGCATCGCTCTCGTCAATCTTTAACCTTGAATTATCAGGCAAAAATAGAAATTCATACTGAGTACCGACAAGGTACGGTGTGTATACATGTACATGATAATGGCACAGGGTTAGTTTTCGATAATGAAAACCCCACAGAAGCATTTGTCAGTAGCAAAAGTGATGGGCTAGGGCTAGGTCTGGCTATTTGCCGTGATGTGGTAGAAATGCATCGCGGTGACATTCAAATCCAGTCTATTACGCCTCGTGGGTGTGAAGTGATTATCACATTGCCTTACTAACCTAGTTTGTACCAAACATTGAGTAAACATCATGATAATAGAGTCTGAAAAGACATTACCTGTGTATGTTGTTGACGATGACGAGTCGGTAAGAGATTCATTGGCATTTATGCTGGAAGAGCATGATTTTAACGTCTCTTCGTTTGAAGATGGTCAGCAATTTCTCGATAGCGTTGACATATCACAGGCAGGTTGTGTGATCCTTGATAGCCGCATGCCGAAGTTGCGAGGTCAGCAAGTGCACCAGATCCTTAATAATTCTGAGAGCCCACTTGCCGTGATATACCTAACTGGTCACGGTGATGTCCCCATGGCTGTTGATGCTTTACAGGCTGGAGCTGTTAACTTCTTTCAAAAACCCGTTCGAGGTGATGAGCTGGCACAAGCTATTCTAAAGGGGCAAATTGTCTCTGCTTCTAAACTGGAATTAATGGTGGCCAGAGCAGCATTTTCGTCGCTTACGGTACGAGAGAAAGACATACTACGCTTGATTGTCGAGGGTAATCGTAATCAACGAATTGCTGATAAGTTATGTATTGCGATGCGCACTGTTGAGGTTCACCGCGCAAGCCTATTGAAAAAGTTCTCTGCGAGAACGGTGGCTGAGTTGGCATACACCTATGGCCAATTGGTATGAGTCAAATCATTCAATGAACTATGCTTAAACCATTAGAAATTCCATGAATCTTACTAACGAGTGATAGCGTGTGTTGTGAAGTGGTGCACCACTAGCCATGACTCTGGTAGAGGAGGATGTATGAGAGTCACGTCTTTCTGCGCCGCGTTGCTTCTTTGGTTTATGAGCTTTGGTGCTATTGCTCAAGATGTCTGGGTGATTGGTATTCAAGGTGGGATAGGTCCCGCTACCAGCGATTATGTCTCACGAGAAATAGAACAAGCACATAAAGAACAAGCCGCATTTATTGTATTGAAAGTCGATACCCCCGGAGGTTTAGATAGCTCCATGCGTGATATTATCCGCGCAATTACCACATCTCCCATTCCTGTTGCGACTTGGGTTGGCCCTGCAGGTGCAAGGGCTGCAAGTGCTGGGACATATATTTTACTTGCAAGTCATGTTGCTGCGATGGCGCCAGGTACAAACTTGGGGGCGGCGACACCGGTTTCAATAGGAGCTCCTGGGGGTAAAGAGCCAGATGACTCAGGCTCAAACCCGTTTGCCCCTAAAAAAGAGCCTAAAGAATCTAAGGAAGAGCCGACAGCAGAAGAATCAAAAGATGACGGAAAAGTAAAAGCGAAAACAGCGATGGAAAAAAAGGTCATTAATGATGCACGCGCTTATATTCGAGGGTTGGCGAAACTGCATGATCGTAATGAAGAATGGGCGGAAACTGCGGTAACGGAAGCTGCCAGTATTGATGCTGAAGCAGCATTGGAATTAAATGTGATAGATTTTATGGCTTCTGACCTCGATAGTTTGATTACGAAGTCTAATGGTAGAAGTGTCATGATTAATGGGCTGGAATCAAAGATTGAGTTAGTCAATGTCGCTTATATTGAACGTGAGCAAGATTGGCGGTTTAAGTTACTTTCAGTTATCACCAATCCGAATGTGGCTTATATCTTAATGTTGATAGGTATTTATGGCTTGTTACTTGAGTTCTATAACCCTGGTGTTGGATTACCAGGTGTACTGGGCGGAATATGCTTGTTATTAGCCATGTATTCATTGCAGATGCTACCTGTTAGTTACGCGGGATTAGGTCTAATACTGTTAGGTATTGCGCTGATGGTTTCTGAGGCATTTAGCCCTAGTTTTGGCGTACTAGGCCTTGGTGGGATTGTTGCTTTCGCTCTGGGTTCGATCATGTTGATGGACACAGAAACGCCGGGTTATCAAATCGCGATACCTTTAATCGTCGGACTTACCGCCGTTTCGGCATTGTTCACTTTTGTTATTCTGACCTTATTGCTGAAATCTCGACGCAAGCCTGTCACAACAGGGGTTGAAGTTTTACTTGGCCAAGAAGCGACCGTGGTAAGCGGTTTTCCGGGGCAAGGGCGTGTATTAGTCGACGGTGAAATTTGGCAGGCAAATTGTCTGCGTCCTTTATCAAAAGGGCAAAAGGTCACGGTAACAAATATTAAAGGGCTATCTCTTGACGTTGTTCTTGATAAAGAGCCAACAATAGGTCTAGGTAAGGAATAATAAATATGATTACTTATTCTTTGGCAACAATCATTGTACTGGTGGTGGTGTTAATCGCCAGTATGTTCAAGGTGCTTCGCGAATATGAGCGAGCTGTGGTGTTTTTGTTAGGGCGTTTTTACCAAGTGAAAGGCCCTGGTTTGATCATTATCGTTCCGATAATTCAACAAATGGTGAGAGTTGATTTACGAACCATAGTATTAGATGTGCCAACCCAAGATTTAATCACTCGTGATAACGTTTCGGTTAAGGTTAATGCAGTGGTTTATTTCCGTGTAGTTGACCCTAAAATGGCAATTAATAATGTTGAGAATTACTTAGAAGCGACTAGCCAATTATCGCAAACCACGCTGCGTTCAGTGTTGGGGCAACATGAACTCGATGAATTATTGTCAGCTCGTGAAGAATTGAATAAAGACTTACAGCTTATCCTTGATCAGCATACTGATAATTGGGGGATAAAAATCGCCAATGTTGAGATAAAACACGTAGATCTTGATGATAGTATGGTGCGGGCGTTAGCCCGTCAAGCTGAGGCTGAACGTTCTCGGCGAGCCAAAGTTATTCACGCTACCGGTGAACTCGAGGCTTCTGAAAAGCTCCGTGAAGCCGCTGAAGTATTAAATAAAGCACCCAATGCGGTTCAGTTACGTTATATGCAAACACTAACAGAAATTGCCAATGAGCGAACCTCAACCGTTGTTTTCCCTATGCCTATCGATTTGGTCGAAAAAGTGACTGGGATGATGGGGACAACCGAGCAGAAAAAGATGTGATAGGTGTGGCTAAACGATTCAATAATCTTCAATGAACGCTAGCTTATAGCAGCCACCGAAGAAATGTCGGTGGCTGTTTTATTTTGTTAAGCGAGCTGAATAGATTTTATTATATTGTTATCCAGATTATGAACGCTGAAGCATGAAAGTTTGGTACTCGAGATCTTCAAATTGGCTATCAAGCATAATGAGCCCAATAATGGTCGTTACCAGCATGGTAGTGGCAAACCCATAACCGTAGAATACTGGACCAAGGTCAATACTGACATGTGCCAAAGTAAAGTTGCCAATAGCCATCAGCGCAGTTAAGGCCAAAGCGGAATAGCGTTTATCGAGATAGTACATGACATTTAGTATCGACATGACAAGTACCTGCAAACTCACCCCCACCAAGTCAACATAAAACAAGTGTAAGTAAGCGAGATCAATATCTAACGCGAGCAAAATATCTTCAGCCCAAAGGATAAGCAGGGCAAGTGTTAGCCCTTGTACTTTGAATATTTCATAGATACTTTGCTGACAGGCCAGTACCATTTTATCTTTGAGTAAGTAAATAGAATCGAGTGTTGCCCCTTCACGTACTGCATCATAAAACTTCAGGCATGCGTCAGAAAAGTCGGTTTCCATCCGCAGCATAAATACAGCCATGCCTGGGACAATAGCAAGATAGGCGATAAAAATGGGTAAGTCATAGATGTAGGATGCTCGAAATACATCGACAACTTGGTGTGATGTTTCTGCTCTAAACCAAAAAACAAACTTGTCGAGCCAAACTCCGAGGTTATAGAGAAATCCACAGAATATGAGTGAGAAGAATGTCTTTTTATGGTTGAGAAACTCGAACGAAACCAACTGGTTTGCGGGGAAGTCCCTAATAACGTGATATAAAAATGCAAATGTGAGTAGGGCTTGGCATACAGTGAAGATCACCATAAGCCCGAGTAGACCGAAAGATGGCAGAGTTAAACTAAAGATAACCATGAGTCCATAACTGGCCATCATCGTAAAGAATATCCGGTAATACTCTTTCATTCCACTGAGGAAGATTATAATTAGCCACTGATTACACAGTAAAACCAAAGAGGTAAAAATAGTAATTTTAACTGGAGGGCTTAATGTATGGCAAATGGCTAAAATGCCCCCGCCTATGACGGCAGCAATCGCACTGGTCACTAACATGGAACCGAGTAAGTTAGGGACAATACGGTGTTCTTGTTCAGCAAAGAGTAAGTCTGAAATAAAACGGGTAAGTAGTAGCTGGAACAATCCGCTAATGATGAGTGACCCAGCCATCAGGTAGGTAACAATGACCAAAAATTGCACGATGACATAAGTTGGGAAAACAACCCCAATACTGATCAAGCCTATGGCGAGCAATGCTAAAATGGACAGTACCCATGGCCCAGAGCTGATCAGTCCTGCTAACCCATAAGCTTCCAGCATTGAAAGTAATGAGTTCTTTTTTAGGATTTTCCTAAGTTCAAATCCAATCCCTGCCACAGGTTGCCTCCTTATAAAGTTGACGATACGAGCCGTACATCATTTCTTCATCGTAATAACGAGTTACCCGTTCTTTACCAATATCACCAGCGTTAAGCCATGCTTCACGGTTGCTAAGTACTTTCACGATGGCTTCAGCACCTTCTATCGGGCTCGCGATGGGAATGATTTCACCTGCCGACCCGATTGTCGCATCTTCACCTGCGGCACCATCAATAATTTCACGACAAGCACCGACCTCCGTCGCTATACAGGGGATACCTGCCGCCATTGCTTCCAGTAACACTAAAGGCTGGGCTTCGCTGATCGAGGTCAGCATCATTACTCCAAGTTTGGGCATGATCTCCGCGACATTTTGGCTACCCAGTAATTTAATATTTTCGGTTAGGCCAAGGCTTTCAATGAGTAGCTCACACTCGTGTACATAGTCTGGGTCTTCTTCAGCAGGGCCAATTAACCATCCTTCAAGTGTTGGTATGGTTTCAACGGCACCACGTATAGTTCGAATAAAGGTTTTAATGTCTTTGATTGGTACGATACGTCCAACTAGCCCTACAACTAACGGGGGCGTATCTGGCCGCTGTTCATAAGCGGCATGAAAACGTTGGGTATTGATCCCATTAACTATCACTTGTGTTTTGTCACTGGGGGCGCCATCGGTATGCTGCCGCTGGCGGTTGCCCTCAAATAGCGCAACAATCTTGTCAGCTTGGTGATAAGCCGATAAACCCAGCTGCTCGAAAAAGCGAATCCATGTTTTACGCGTTAAATCCATGCCTTTATGCATACTTATATCAATAAGACTATGCCTATCTTTTATCCAGCTGGCTTGAGCTAAATCGATTTTTCGTTCTTTGGTGTATATGCCATGTTCAGTGAGTAAAAATGGGCGCTCGGTATTTTGGTGACACATTGCTCCAAGAAACCCGGCATAGCCAGTTGAAACACTGTGAAATGCTTTGGCATTAGGTAGGTTTTGAGAAATTTTTGCCAGTATAAACAAAGGTTGGTAGATGTTTCGGTAAGTCCAAAAATAATCAACAAAAGACTGCTTGTTTGCTGAGGTTAGATAGCGTTCAGTTAGTACATCCCATGATGAACGACTATAAAGGAAATCACTCAGTGTGAGCTGCCCATCCTTACCAAGGAAATCAGAGACATCCACCAGTAAATCGTCAGGAATAGGGTGCTTACTTTTTTCAAAGAACGATAAAAAGGATCCCCATGCTCGGAATAGTTTATTTTTACCGGTTCGAGGCGAAGGCTTAAGGTGGCCTTTATCGGATAATAGATAGTGGACTTCAAAGCCAACAACGTTATCAGGAAACTCGTAGGCCATGTCACCATAAAAGTCTGGATGCCCACCAAGGAAAATGAGGTGAAATGTAAACTCGGGTAGGCCACTAATAATTTGGTGGACCCAACTTGATACGCCGCCCCGTACATACGGGTAGGTGCCTTCGAGTAATAAGCAAATATCGACTTCTTCGCCATCAGGCAGTTTATTGAATTGGTGTTGAGTCATGCCCAGTACTCCTTAATTTGGCTAAGTTTTTCGCCTTTCATCTCAGGAAAATAGGCAATGTATTGCTTGGCTGTTTGGTAATCACCACAAATATAGGCCGCCTCTGCGAGGTAAGGAGCAACCTGTTTGACCAATAGTCCGCCATTCAAGGCTTTTTGTAGGTGACTGACAGCTTCTTCTGGACGGTGCTGCTGAAGAAGCACGCGTCCCATTAATAAATTTGTTGATGCTGAGTCTTGTAATTGACTCGATTGAATCAGATATTCTTCGGCCTGTTCGAGGTAGTGTTTTCGTAGAATACCTTCAGCAATGCCGAGATAGCACAGTTCCCAATATTGCTGTGCAACTTCATAAGCTTTAATTGCTGTTGGTTTATTTTTTAACTGTTTCTTAAACAGAGAAAGAGATTCATTGATTTGAGTTTCAATGCCTTCTAACGAGGCGTAGGCTAGCAAGCGTACATCATCTGTTAGGTCTTTTAGTGCGAGTTGAAGTAGTGGCACGGCATGTTGCCGAGGTAGATAGCGAATGGCACCAACGGCCAGTAAGCGTCTTTCTGGATTACCGTTATGAAGGAGTATTTCGCGTAATGCACCAGTGCCAAACTGAGTGTTTCCACCATCACCGGGGCTTTGTGGTAATGGTGACTTTTCGCACTCTTCCCATGTTACTTGGTTTTGCTTTCGTGGTAGATATAGTGCGATAAGTAATGACGATGCAGTACCAATCATACCAATTAATGGTAAAAAATAATTGAAGAAGAAGAGAAAGCTTACTGAGCTGAAAAATGGTGTTTTATATTTTTTGGGTAAAAGCATCCAACTTAGTGCGGTAAAACTGGCGCAGGCCACTGCGTGACTTACAAAAAAGGCAAGCCAAAGTGCTGGGGTCATCGCTTTATCAAATACTAGATAGAAACTAGCACTTTCAAATGCGATCGTCTGTAATATCAGCCAGACTTTCATCATAAGCTCCTAGTTCATCCATGAGTTGCTTTATCTCGCTGTTATTTTTTGTGAGAGAGAGTGGGCCTAAAATATCAATATCTACCGTAGTATCGCCGAGTTGTTCTTTCAGTAGTTCCTGTAAGCGTTTGATATAATGTTGAGCATCAAAAGCCGATGTTAATGGTAGTAATACAGCCAGTGCTGGGTGCCCGTCTTTAGAGTGGCAAGACCAATATACATCGGCACCTCGTCGGTAATTTACAATGCTATCTAACGTGGCTTTATGTTTTTTCTGGCTATCGATACAAACAACCAATGAACTGTCAGCGCCATAGTGTCGTTTATTATATCTAGCGCGCTTTACGTAACTCAGGAATAAATCACTTTGGTTTGGCTGTAATATTGGAGTGATGATTTCATCACAAAGTAAATCGGCTGCATGATTGGCAACTAGCGATAACAGTGCGACATTTGCAGGAGTGAGCATGAAAAATTTGGCACTTTCTGCGATGACGGCGGCTTGAAGTCGGCCATGTGTATCAAGCAGTGGGATACAAAGTTGGTAGCGTGATTTATGGGTTTGGTTCGCAGCCAATTTTGCGGGTGAAAGCAATTTTTTAGTATCGAGCATGTCTTGCAGCATTGGATCGTTACTAACGAGCTGATGATAATCCCCTAACGTTGCATGCGCATGCGGTAATACCTTATCTTGATTAACGCTATAGATCCCCGCGACTTCTATACCGCCAATGTCAGCTAATAAATTTAAGAAAGGGTGACCCAGATGTTCAAGACGCTTATCTGCATGCTTTGTGGCAATGTTGTGTAGCGAACTAATACTCGAACGTAAGCTGACGGTTTGACCTGCAGTTCGTTGCTCTAGCTGGTCATGCGAAACCTTTAAGAGATGATAATTTTGCGTAAAGCTGTCGAGCTTCTGGTTCATGTACTGATGGTCGAGAATGTGCTTACGATTAATGTTGTACCAGTAATCTTGAAATTCACCAGCAATCATCGCAACCATGATCATACCAACAGCTAAAGAAAGCGGGTAATACTCGATATGTCCAGTCATATTCATAATACTGGCTAACCCTGCTGCTGTTAGTAGGGCACAGATAAAACCTTTGGCAAAACCATAGCGGAGAGCGATAAGTAATGGGCCGAAAAGAGGCCAGAAAAAGTTATGTTCAGTTGATGTCGGTGCCAATGAATCTGATTGAACCCAGACATAAATTGATAGTGCAGCAACAACAACAGTTTCTAACCAGTTAAAGCTGCTTTTCTTAAAGCCTGTTATTATATCTTTATTCAATAACTTACTCATGGCGTACTCCCTAATCACACATTGGTACAGTAATATGGTTATTCTTGAGCAGGTGCGATATTTAATCCATCAAGGAGTTCATCGATCACTATATGCCCTGTACCACTGACGCTTTCTCGCCCCCAGCCGCCTCTTGTTCCTGTTGCACGCCAGTAGGTTGTACCGCTTTTCGCTGATTTTACTTCGAGTGTGATCCCTACGGCAGGCTCACCATCAAGTCCACTCTTGTAATGCCATTCTTCGACTGAGCCGGTAATTATAAAATCAATGGGCTGGGTTGCTAACCAAGCTTGGGCTTGCTGTTGCTTTACACTGTTATCCAAAATGCTTTTGAGATCGTTCGTTGCAGAAGCTGGGTACATTTGGGCATTGATGCCTTTTGCATACAGTTGAGCATTGAGGATATTTTCTGCCTTTTCTGCTGCCAATGGCGTGCTGGAGTTATTGGTCATTGGCATAACGGCCCAAGAACTCTCTGCTGAAAAGTGCTGGCTGTCTGGCACTTGATAGCTGCTACAAGCACTTAAGGTGAGGGTGGTTGCTAGAATTAATGCTCGTTTCATCATACGTTTCCTTGTTAAAAACTGTAGTAATAGCCGATGTTAAGGTTCAGAGATTCATCGCCGTTTCTGTCTTGGCTCTGCCAGTCAGCACTGAGGTATAGCTCATCATTACCAACTACGCGCCAACCTAGACCAGCACTAAGGGTGATATCCATGTTACTGCTAGTGACGTTGTAACCCAGGGAGCTGTCAAACCAATACCGAGGTGATGGTACGGTTGCCCCAGGTCTACCAGGCTCGCCATGCCACACGCGCTGACCTAATGCAATTCTCTGATATTCATCGGCAATGAAGTCCCCACTGGTTAGGGTGTTTGTTCCTTGGTGCCAGCGGTTAATGCCATCTAGTGGTTTGTCGCTCAGGTTAACTTTCTGCATGCTAATATCACCGTAAATCTGCCATGCAGGATCGGCAAAGAAGAATCTTTCAGCGACACGAAGATTGAAATCCCAACCTGTGCCGATATCATCGCCAAAGCGAGTTGAAAGATCATGTAAGTTGAATTGGAACACAACGGATTCACGAGCCGTGGGTTGGTAGTTAAGATTAAAGCCGAGAATGTTCTCTTGCCCAGAGGTTGTCATTAACTCACTGGCCTCAAGATGATTATTTAGGCCAAATTTCACACCTGCCTGCCAATAGTCATCAATCGTAAATTGATAATTTGCATTAATACCTATGCGTTGGTCACCTTGGCCATCGGCTAAATCAAATCCAATACTCCAGAAGCTTTCAATAAGCTGGTATTGGTATTTACCTCTCAGGCGGTACTCATCTTCAATGCTGCTTCCTTCAAATAAATCGGGTGTACCTGAGCTTTGGATGTCACTGCCTAATCGCCAATAACCGTCATGATGAGGTGCATAGTAGTCAAGGCTAAAACGGGTAATATCCCATTGGCTGATTTGCTTAACTTGGCTACGAATACTATGGGTTTTATTTGGATGTTGATTAACATGAATACGACGGAGTTGTTCTTCGGCTTGCTTATCGGCAAGTTGGCCTAATTCATCTTGACCTTGCTGCCAGGCTTTTTGGTGTTGCCCTGTTAATTGATACGCAAGGTTACGATCGGCTGGTGGTAGCTTCATTGATGTCGCTAATAAGCGTTCCATCGTTTGGCGATCTTTTTGCTGGATAGCCAAAGAGAGTTGTTGCCAATCAGGTAGCTTATATTCTCCAAGCGCAGAACGTTGTTGCCAAAGTAGTATATTGTCTGCCTGATTGTTGGCCAGATAATACTGAAAAAGCTCTGCAGTATAAGCGTTACTTGGATCTGCTAATGCATTTCCTTCCACGAGTGTTTGGGCAAAACGCTCTCCCATAAACAAGCTAACTAATGAGCGATACGATATATCGCCTTGCTCGAGAGCTAGCAATTCATCACTCATGTTTCTGGCAACATAGCGACGTAGTTGATAAGCCGTTTCTCCCTGCTCTTGTTGCTCGAGTAGAGCAGCGTAATTAAGAATAACAGAGACATTGGGTGTATCATCATTTAGCAGAATTTGCTTATACCAGTGGCTTGCCTCTTTAGGAAGCATTAATAACTGACTGGCGCTCGCAAAAGTTAACCAAAATGCACTATTACCTGAAAGTGGGGTTTTATATCGACGATATAGTACGTCGAGAGTCTCAAGGTCATTATTGTTAATGCTTAGCCATAACACGCCATTTACGGCTAATGTGTTATTGGGTGCTTGTTGTAAAATGGCTTGGTATAGCGATTTCGCTTGTTCAGGTTGCTGCTTTTGTTGTGCGAGTTTTGCTCGGTAAACCAGAATATCAAGACTGTTATACACCGCGGGGTCGTTAGCCGTTAGTGCTAATAGGCGCTCTAGGTATGTAGTATCATTTCGTCCATCAATCGCCTGAAGGGTTTGAAGTAAAAGTTGCTGATTTTTTGTCTCCCCATAGAGTTTAGCAATATGTTCAAGCTTTTCGTTGGTAAGGGGTGATAGGGTGTTGATATAGCGGTAAGCATCAAGGTTATCACTCGATAATGCCACTAATTGTTCTTGAGATACTTGTGATAGTGGCCTGTTACTGGTTTCCCAAGCCAATGACGAGACGGCCTCAAGGTAATCTTCATCAGCACTTAGCCAGTTATTAGGTGCTGTCAGTGTATTCAATGCCAATTTAGGCTCGTTATTCATTATATAAGCGTTAGCAAAACGTTCTGCTTCAATAAACGATGGCTTGCGTATGCGTTGTAATTTTTTCCATTGCCTAATGACAGCAGTGTGATTGCTTTGGTAGCTATATAAGCGAGCTTTATGGCTGATTAAGTCAGCGTCATTTGGTCGCATTGCGGCAAGACGTTTGATACTTTTTAAAGCAACGTGTGTTCCTTGCGCTTTCTCTGTTGCATTGAGCCAATCGTTATATTCTTTGTTCGTGATTTGATTATTCGCGACTAGTTGTTCATAAAAGACTGCTTCATAATAAATATCGCCTAACGCCTTAGATTCGTCGATACCATTGCGTAGCTGCGTTTCCGATGGGGTGTGTTCGAGTAGCTTTAAGCTGGTCTTTTGAGCATTTTTAATATCATTCTGCCAACGGTAAACTTTATGCAGAGTGATAAGGTCATACTTCTCGTTTCCAATCGCTATTGCTGACGTTAGTAGGTTTATGGCTAAAGGGTAGTTACCAACAGCAATGGCACTGTTTGATGTCGTTTGATAAAGGGTGAGGCTAGGGGCGATATCGATCAATTTCAGTGATTGGATTATAGCCAGATCAAGTTGCCCAAGCTGTTTGGCATTTTCAATCGATGCTTCAAGGTATTCGGGATCATTAGCTAATTTACCTTGATAGGCGGTAATGAAGTCACGACTTAATTGCGGTTGATAGGCCGCTACCATAAGGGCGAATAGTGCATTAGCATGTTCAAGCGTTTCGAATTCGCGAAAGGCATCAAGCTGGAGCTTTAGGGAGTTATCGTAATCGGCATTTTGTAATGCCAGTGAGATAAGTTCTTGGTAGCTGGTTTCACCACTTTTTAAATGAGGATATAAAAGATCAAACCCTTTGCTTGGCTGTGAAAGCGAGATCGCAGCGTCAGCATATTGCCTGGCAAATTCGGCATCTGGAATATAATCAATATTATCGAGTAGGTTAAGTATTTGCTGTGTGGCTTTTTGTTTAGCGTCGTCATCCATTTGGAAAGATTGTTCTAATAGCATTGAAAGGTATTGGCTCAATGCCTCCCAGTCATTTTCACCACGTTCATTTTTCAGAATGGTCTCTAGTAGGTTTACCGCGTCATCTAGTTGACCAAGACTATAATAGTTATCAATGATTTGCTTAACAATATCGCGGCTGTCTGGGTCTCGAATGTAGAGTTCTTTTAAGAAGGCTAATGAAACATCGGGGGATGAAGAGCGTTCAATCAGCTGGATCAACATTGATTTTGTAGGCGCAACTAACCACAATGCCCATAATGAGGTGAGCATCAAGACGACAAGGGTTGACCTGTTAACCAAGCGTATCCGAGGTGGCTTATTTTTATTGTTGTGATCTACAGCCATGCTAATCGAAAATTCCTTCTTTGTTTACCGCTCCTGAAATATGGTATCTAAATGCTTAACTTACAGCGTAGCGTACCTGATAAAACCCCGTCCTTATTGGATGATAGTTGCACTGTTTTTTTCCCTGTTATTGATTGACGGAGTTTATCCCCAGATAGAACCGTACAACCTGCTGTTCCTGATATTTCCATTTTTAACGGTAAATGACTTTTTAGTGACCATGTGATTTTTTCACCATTGGTTTGCCATTCTAATAATTGCCCATTAGCACTTTTTAAACGTAGTCCAGATACTGGTTTATTACTCATGCCCACCGTTGCTCGTGCATGGTTAAGTATGAGGTAACGGCCATCAGGGCCTTGGTTCCAGCCTGCAATATTGGTGATGTCTGGATAACCAAGGCTGTTAGGGACTCGGATACTACGTACTCCAGATGAGGTAATTTGCCAGCGCCCATCGAATGTTTTTGCTAAGCCTGTTTCATACAGTGTACGTGCCCGCTGTGCATATTCGCTTAGGTAGAGTGGGGTTGTTGGTTGTTTCATTGCCCAGTCGTAAACATTGAGTAACCCCTTGAGCGAAGCTGGATATTCGCCGGAATACATATGGTAATAAATACTAATTGTTTTAAGCCGGCGTGGACTGCCGAGTATTTCGAAGGTTTCTACAGCCCGTCCATAGCCATCATGATGCTCCGTCCATAAATTGGTGTATAAATTTTCGTTTAATACGGGAGCATAAACATGAACAGCGCTGGGGTACCAAGTGATCGTTGGAGAGACTTGTGTAAAATTACGAATATCCTTCGAGATATAATTATTTCCACCCCCTACGACATAAGTGTTACCACCATTAACATTCAGTAAGTTAGCTTGCTCTGCAATGGCTAAAATATCTTCGTCTGGGTCGGCCCTGCCTGACCACAATATTAGTTTTGAGCGTTTACCATCAGGAGCCAATGTATTGTTTATATAGTTAGTACTACCCACAATTTCATTATGATAGTCAAGGGTATACCCAGGTATCGGTAAATGATCGCCATATTGCTTTTCTTGAATATCTTTGTTCATATCCCAGAAAAAAGGATGGCTAAAAGTATGCGAAGCTAATTCTATATTGGGTAATGAAAAAATTTCCCGCGCAATAGCCTCCATTTTTTCACTTTGTTCAGGGTATAGCCCTCGCTTACCTATTTCGCCTTCAATTACAGACACTGTTTGAGGAAGGGGGTATTTTTTGAATACATGCTCTAGCAGCACTTCAGCAGTATATGGCTTTCCCGGGAACCATGCTCTGGATGGGAAACCGTCACCGTCGACATGGCTCGTTAATATGCGTAAACCTGATTCTGTGGTTGCATCAGCCGCTGGGATTTTGGGTAAAGCTAGGGTTTCGTCAATCAAGCGAAATGGATCAAACAGCCAAGTTTCAGAACCATTGGCAAGGCTTTGTATTGGGTATGGAGACAGAACWGCTCCTCCCCATGGCCCTTTAAAAAGTAATGTTGATTGTGCACCGGTTTCATCTGTAACTTCAATAAGAGATGAAACAGAAACATCTGTAGCGAGCCATCGTTGATGGGTTTCAAATTGGCTAAATGAAGCGGGATAATAATCTTTTAGCCATTGTTGCCCTTTAGTGATCTTTACTTGACCTGAAAGTGTTCCATTATTCGTGATCCCCAATTTTTGTAAGATTGCGTTATCAGTAGGAAGAGTATTAACAAATAACATCTGACGGTGACCAATGGTTTTATTAATCCATTGCTGCAACTGAGGCGATTGTTGATATGAAATATCTTCTAGCCAAAAGAAAATGGTAGCGTAACGACTGAGGTCAATCTTATCAAATTGAGTATTTCGGATATCGTTACATTCTGGCACATAGCCATGATATTCAAATGGCATTGACATCATACGATGGCATGCAGATGTTGTCATACCACCAAGCTGACTGTCGTAAAAGCCAAGAACGCGTTTAGCGACAGGAACAATGGTACTCACTCCAATTTCATAGAGTAATCCGTCACTGATATACGGTGTAAAGCCAGCCTCAAGTAGTTGCTGTGCAGCTCGTTGCTGGGCGTTGCGATCTGAGGCTGGTAAATAATCAATAACAATGGCTTCAATACCTTGTTGTTTTACAGTATTTAGCTTGCTTGAAAGCCATTCGGTATCAGTGGCTTTTACATCTTGGTAGCTATTCGCTAGGGGTTCATATTGGTGGTATAGCGATTCGGCAACAACGGCATAAGGCTTGAAATTGAGGTTATCGATTATTTCAAAACCACGGTTAAAAATTAGCAGAGGAGAGGACTTTGAGCGATTAAGTTCACTCAAAATATTGGTGAGTGCCTGCTGTTGAAGTTGTCGTGAGTGTTCGTCTTTAGCAAATAATGTGTAGCTATCAAGGGTGTCTAAAAATAGACCATCGAAGCCTTTCTCCATTAGCTGAGATGCTTGTTCTTGGATGTGGTTTTGCCACTCAGGTGCGGTTAAATCCATGACATAGCTTTGCCAGTTTTCATTCACGAGCGGGGATTTGTTCTTTAGAGTTTCTGGCAGTGTCTGGCCGTCAAACTCGCCGATACTGAGGTAGGCAAAAACTTGAGTATCAGCGTTATGTAATGTTGAAATCTGTTGCTCACTGATGAGTGAGGGACTTACGACGACACGTTCAAAGCTCATGATTTCACGAACAGAATCGATATCGTTATAGTAAAAGGCAATAGAGTTTGGCACTTTAGCTTGGGCGAAAAGCGGCAACATTAATAATAAAGTAGCTAAAATAACGTGTACTTTATGCCTCATAGCGTCGGTCCTTTATTGCAATGGTTGCATCTTAATATTTTGTTACTCTTGATATTCCATAGTAAGCATAAAGCAATGAAAATGCTATTAAATTGTAAATGCTTATCAGTTATTTGATGTACTTTGTGACTTTTAAGTAATGAGCACTTCTTAAAAGGGAGCTATTACAAGTGAAGCTAGTCAAATGATGGCTTTTTGTACTGTGGTAAGAAGGGTTATCGAGTAAAATTGTTGTTAAGAAGGACTATGTAGTCCATTAATTGATAGTGATTGGTACAATGACAGCAAACAAAACAGCCAAAGCGCCCCAAAAAGGGCTTCATCCTCGCAATCCTCACCGAGAGCGTTATGACTTTGATGCATTAACAGCAAGCTGCCCTGAATTATCACCGTTTGTTGCTCGAAATAAATTTGGTGATATGTCGGTGGACTTTACCAATCCAGAGGCTGTAAAAGTATTGAATAAAGCGTTGTTAAGTCATTTTTATAATGTCCAATATTGGGATATTCCAGCGGGTTATTTGTGCCCACCAATTCCTGGTCGTGCTGATTATTTACATTACCTCGCTGATTTACTTGCTAGCAAAAATGAAGGCGTCATTCCAAAAGGCAGATATGTACGAGGCTTAGATATTGGCGCTGGTGCAAACTGTGTTTATCCTATTATTGGCCATAGTGTATATGGCTGGCGTTTTGTGGCATCGGATATTGACCCGCTTTCTATCAAGTCAGCGAAGTTTATTGCCTCCTCGAACAAATCGCTTGCGGGTGGTATTCAGTGCCGTTTGCAGAAGAACCAAGATCATATTTTCACGGGTATGATTAACGACGATGATTTGTTTGATTTCACGCTTTGTAACCCGCCATTTCATGCCTCGGCAGAAGAAGCTACCGCCGGTAGTGCGCGTAAAGTGAAAAACCTGAATGCCAACGCGAAGAAAAAGGGCACTAAAGCGGAACCAGTTCTCCATAAAAACAGTTCAACTAATAAGCCTGTGCTGAATTTCGGGGGGCAGAACGCTGAGCTTTGGTGCCCAGGTGGTGAAGTTGCTTTTATCAAGCGGATGATTAATCAGAGTGTCGATAAAGCGCAGCAGTGTTTTTGGTTTACCACGCTTGTCTCGAAAAAAGACAATTTAGCCGCTATTTACAAGCAGCTTAAAACAGTTGGAGCCGTTGAGGTTAAAACTATTGATATGACACAAGGTCAAAAATTGACTCGCGTTGTTGCTTGGACCTTCTTGAGTAAAGAGCAACAGCAAGAGTGGCGAGAAGAGCGTTGGCGTTAACTATTATCTTTAATAGCGATAGTAACTATCTTTTCTTTGCGCAGTATTGTTGGATAATTATTGAGTGTTAATTTGATATAGCAATGTTATGAGTAAATTATCAATCACCCAAGTAAATAAAAATAATGCAGAAATTGTCGGCCGCTTTGTCTTTGCAATGGAAAAAGAACTGTGGCCTGATGACAGTGAACACCTTGTGGAATTGGAATTTATCCAGTCTGCGCAGTCGTTGTTGACGTCGACGGGGTTCTGGGCCTTTCAAGCCCAAGACGGTGGAAAAACGCTCGGTATTATTACGCTATGTGAGAAAAAGGCGATATATGCAAATGGCTCATTTGGTGAAGTTATCGAACTTTATATTTTGCCTCAGTATCGCTCTCAAAATATTGGGGCACAACTCATTGAAGCTGTGAAACTCTTTTCAAGCGAGCAAGGCTGGCCGTTTCTTGAAGTGGGAGCACCGGCTCAACCTCGATGGGCTAAAACACTGGCGTTTTATAAGCAGCAAGGCTTTAAGGAAATTGGTCCGAGACTAGAATTAGGGTTATAGCGAGAGTGTATTATTTTCACCTGGTCCGTAATTACCGGATCAGGTGAAAAATCTATTTGGCTACTTTGAATGCTTACATGTTCGGGTATTTAGGCCCTCCACCACCTTCTGGTGCTACCCACGTTATATTTTGTGAGGGGTCTTTAATATCACAAGCCTTACAATGTACACAGTTAGCCGCATTAATCTGTAATTTTTTCTTTTCATTAACGCTCACTATCTCGTACACGCCTGCTGGGCAGTATCGTTGGCTTGGCTCATCATACAGATCCAAATGCTGATTAATGGGAATGGTCTGGTCTGCCAATTTTAGATGACATGGTTGATCTTCTTCATGCTGGGTGCCGGATAAATATACCGATGAAGGTTTATCGAAGCTGAGTATGGCATCGGGCTTGGGGTAAGCAATGGGCTCACATTCACTTAATGGCTTCAGGCACGAATAGTCCGGTTGTTGATCTGTGACTGTCCAAGGAATTTTGGGTTGTCTGCCTAACTTTTTCAGCCAAGATTGATTGCACCATTGCTGCTCTAAAGTAGCCAAAGCCCCTCCGGTTATTTGGCCAAATTTGTGGATCTCGGCCCCAAAGTTCCTAGCGTCATATAGCTCTTGGTATAACCAAGATTGTGAAAAAAGGCGATCATAACCAGGCGTTGTATGGCTTAGCCCTTGTACTAATTCTTCAAAAACGGCTTCTGCTGCAATCATGCCTGATTTCATTGCGGTGTGGCTGCCTTTTATTTTTGCCATATTTAGCGTACCCGCATCACAGCCGACTAAAACGCCGCCTGGGAATTGCTGCCTTGGTAGTGATGATAAGCCACCTTTAGCGATGGCTCTGGCACCATAAGCCACGCGATGCCCCCCTAATAGGTACTGGCTAAAAAGTGGGTGATGCTTCATTTGCTGAAATTCATCAAACGGGCTGAGATACGGATTGTGATAATTAAGGTCAACAATCAAGCCAATGGCAACTTGGTTGTCTTCAAGGTGGTAGAGAAAACTGCCACCATGGGTATTCGTCTGATTTAGTGGCCATCCCACACCGTGGATAACCAAACCCGGTTGATGTTGTTCTTTGGGAATATCCCAGAGTTCTTTAAATCCTAAAGCATAGTGTTGAGGCTGCTTCCCATGATCTAAGTGGAAGGCATTGATAAGTTGTTTACCAAGGTGGCCGCGAGCACCTTCGGCAAAAATAGTGTATTTAGCGTAAAGATTGATCCCTGGTTCAAAGTTATCTTTGGGTTCACCGTGCTTATCTCTACCCATATCGTTGGTGGCAATGCCACAGACTTGTTTTTGCGGGGTATACAGTACTTCAGCGGCAGCAAAACCTGAATAAATTTCAACGCCAAGTTGTTCGGCTTGCTGTGCTAACCAACGACAGAGCTGGCCGAGGCTTATCGCAAAATTGCCTACATTTTGCATACTATCAGGTAAGGGGGCGTCGGTTAGATTAAGGTAATTAAGGTGGTTCGTTAGGTAACAAAACTTATCTTCCGAAACAACAGTGTGCAGCGGAGCGCCCATTCTTTCCCAATCAGGGAATAATTCATCGAGAGCCTTATGTTCAAATATGGCCCCAGAGAGAATATGTGCCCCGACCTCAGCGCCTTTTTCAACGACACACACTGAGAGTTTTTTATCATGCTCATTGGCCAGTTGCATAAGTCGGCAAGCCGTCGATAGCCCTGCGGGGCCTGCGCCAACAATGACAACATCATAATTCATGCTTTCTCTTGCTTGCTCTGAATGCATTGAAATGCCCTTTATCGCTTCACAAGTTTTATGCTGTGTTTGGTATTAATATAGTCCAGTTGACGTAAACGTAAACTCAGCTAGGCTGAAAGTATGCTGCAAATTTCAGACACAAGCTGACATTACTCAATACTCATATCAATAATTATAAGCTCGTGATTTTTGCTTTGGCATCATTGATATGCCGTCTTACCTAGATTGTTATACGTTTTGTTTTAATGAGTTCCGCTCGTTTGATATCACTATTGTCAGCGTGTCTTTTTAAAAGGAAATGCTTGTGAAGGTACTTGTCGCAGTTAAACGTGTTATCGATCCTTATGTCAAAGTCAGGGTTAAATCTGACGGCTCTGGTGTAGAGAAAAGTAATGTCAAAATGGCAATGAACCCATTTTGTGAAATTGCCGTCGAAGAGGTTGTTCGACTTAAAGAGGCGGGTCATGTTGATGAGGTTGTTGTTGTATCAATTGGCGATTCATCTTGCCAAGAGCAGCTCCGAACAGCATTAGCCTTGGGGGCCGATAGGGCGATTCATATTGAGGGTGATAGCGAGCTGGAACCATTAATGGTCGCAAAGTTACTGAATGCCTTGGTTGAAAAAGAGCAGCCTCAGCTAGTTCTACTCGGTAAGCAGTCTATTGACTCCGATAACAACCAAGTGCCACAAATGTTGTCTGCTTTAATGCGTTGCTCGTTGGCGACTTTCGCCTCTTCGATAGGTATTAATGGTGACGTTGTCAATGTTACTAAAGAAGTCGATGGTGGATTAGAAACCATCGCTTTGTCATCTCCAGCCGTTATTAGTACCGATCTTCGCTTGAATGAACCTCGTTATGCTTCTTTGCCTAATATCATGAAAGCTAAAAAAAAGCCGCTTGATGTCATCCCATTGATAGATCTCGGGGTCAACTTAAGAGCCCATCAGCAGGTTTTGTCTGTGATGCCACCGCCAGTGAGAGAGGCGGGTATACAAGTTAATTCAGTGAGTGAGCTGGTAGATAAACTGAGAAATCAAGCGAAGGTGATCGAATGAAGACATTAATTATTGCTGAGCATGATAATCAACGTTTAGCGACCGAGACACTAAAAACGATTGGGGCGGCAAAAGCGATTGGGGCTCCTATTGATGTGCTTGTGATGGGGTATCAGTGCGACGAGGTAGTACAGTCCGTCGCAAAGGCTGAAGGGGTTACCCGTGTATTGGTTGCTGATCATTCGTGTTACCAGCACCAGCTGGCTGAGAATGAGTCAGATCTGGTTGCAGAGCTTGCGGCGTCTTATAGCCATATCCTTACGCCAGCGACGACTTTTGGGAAAAATCTTTTACCACGTGTAGCAGCTTTGCTTGACGTTGGCTTACTCTCTGATGTCATTTTGATTGAAAGTGACGATATCGTTGTTCGTCCAATCTATGCCGGTAATGCTTTAGCACGAGTGCAATCGTTAGATCCAATAAAGCTAATAACGGTGCGTTCATCCTCATTTTCAGCTGTAGCCACCGCGAATGATACTAATTATGCCGAGGTTGTCACGGTTGAGCAGGTTATTGTTAATGAATACACGACGTTTGTTAGACTTGAACAAGTGCAAAGTGAACGCCCTGAGCTAACGGCTGCTCGGGTTGTTGTATCTGGTGGACGCGGATTAGCGAATAAAGAAAGTTTTGCCTTGGTTGAGCAATTAGCCGATAAAATGGGTGGTGCGGTTGGCGCATCGCGAGCGGCGGTTGATGCTGGCTTTGTATCTAATGATATGCAGGTTGGTCAAACAGGTAAAATCGTCGCCCCAGAGCTATACATTGCTGTTGGTATCTCAGGCGCGATTCAGCATTTGGCTGGTATGAAAGACTCGAAAGTCATTGTTGCTATTAATAGTGATCCCGATGCCCCTATTTTTCAGATAGCAGACTACAGCTTGGTAGGGGACCTATTTGAAATATTGCCAGAGTTAATCGAGTCTCTTTAAGCTTTACTTAGCTAAGTAAAGTAACGCTAATCTTTTATTTGCCAGCCATGCTCTTTTGCCATAGCAAGGAGCTGGCTTTGGTCTTCCAGTTGCTCTTCCATTAACCACGACACAAAGCTCGTGACCGCGTCACTTTCTGTTGCTGTTTGGTAATAGTACTCCCAAGGACTTGTCGAAAGAATGATGGCGGACTCAGGCAGCTTTAAATAGCTTTGCTTGAGTTCATGCACCACAAGCATTAAGTCAGTGATAGTGACGCCTTGTCCTGCCATACACGATGTTAGTGCCATATCTAAGGTATTAAAAATTATTTCAGGTTGGTTGCCCGTTGTACTTTTATTAGTGTGCGGCTGCATACCATATTGCTTGAGCCATACATGCCAATCTGCTTTGTCGGCGGTTGGGTGTAGTCGTGGATAACTCAGCAGCTCCTCAACCGTTAAAGGTTTGCTTGCATCTTCTGTTAAGTGCTCAGAGTAGACTGGGGCAAGGTACTCTTTGCGGATAAAGTGATCTTTAGTCCGTTTGTACGGATCAACTAGCATGTTATATATGGCGATATCGAAATCGTCATCTTCTAAGCGTACTTCTTCGCTGTTTAAGCTCATGCTTGAAGATAGCACTATATCTAACTCTGGGTAGCGTGCCTTAAAGGAATGTAAGCGCGGGATCAGCCAGCGAACGGCAAAACTCATCGCGACCCTTACTCTCAGTGTGCTGCTTTCTTGGGCTTTTAGTTGATTAACGGTATGATTTAGCTCGCTGTATTGGCGTGTAAGCAGCTGTGCAATTTCTTTACCTTGAGGTGTTAGCTCTAGCGCACGATGAAGGCGGTTAAACAACGGAAAATCAAAGTGTTGCTCAAGTTGACGGATCTGTCTGCTTACGGCACTTTGCGTGACATTTAGCTCTTCTGCAGCCAAGGTAAAACTTAAGTGCCGAGCTGCTGACTCAAAAACCTTCATTCCATTAAATGAAGAGGGAAGAAGTGCATGCCTTTTTCTCATGAATTTACCTTTCCTGAATACTATGTAATCGACATTAGCATGAGTTTTATGAATGCCAATGTACTATAAATGTCGTTTGAATCACAATTCAATTCGCAATAAATTAGCGCTATAAGTTATTGATTATCTCGCAGCACTCATCTGAATGTTTACTCAGCCTGGTTGACTCTCTCAATGGTTTGATTTCTCACGATGTAACTGGCTGATTTATAGGAATAAAAATGAAGAAGTTGATCTATTTGGCTGTGCCGCTGATTGTTTCTCAGTTGGTGGCCCAATTACTGATGTTTACTGATGTTTGGATGATGGCTCAGTTAAGTATCCTCTCTATCGCTGGAGGTGGGCTCGGGGCTACGGTTTATTCAATCGTCTTTATTCTTGCTGGAAGTACCGTCGGTTGCGTAGCCAACTTAATTGCTATCGCTTACGGTAAGAAATTAAATCACCCTGAAGAAGGTAATGCTGAGGTTCGCTCATCACTAAAAGGGGGGATTTTATTGGCGCTAATTTTAACGGTGGCGTTACAGCCTGTTTTCTTCTTGATGCATGACTTTTTGCTAATGGCCAATCAAGACCCAGAGGCCGTAGCACTCGCCATGGTTTATATGGATGCGCTAAAGTGGTCAATGTTTCCAACGCTAATGTTGCTGGTTTTACGTAGTTTAGTCAGTGCATTTGGTGATACTCGCTCAGTTATGGTGATGTCATTGGCAACAGTCGTGCTGAATGTACCATTAAGTTATTTACTTGCTTTCCATTGGGGTATGGGTTTGGCTGGTCTGGGCTATGGTACTTCGCTAGCGGCTTCGATTATTATGGTAGGTTATGCTTACTGGGTATTTACACGGGATAAATATCGTATCTATAACCCGTTTAAGCAGTTACATGAGTACAAGCTAGGTACAATGATTCCGCTTTTGGGTATCGGTGTGCCGATTATGATTGCCACTATGCTTGAACATACCTTGTTTTCTGGTGCCGTCTTACTGGCTGGTACGTTAGGCGCTGTATCTTTAGCTATCCATCAAATTGCGATGCAATGTTTGAATTTATCGTGGAATATAGCGTTTGGTTTTTCTCAGGCGGCCTCTATTTTAGTCAGTCAGCATTTTGGGCGTAACGAGATCGGCCTTGTTAAACGATATGCCAAGCTAGGTTTAATCATGGTGACATCGACCAGTGCCGTGATTGGCGTGATGCTGAGTGCATGGCCCGAGTTTTTGACTCAGGTCTTTAGTATCGAAGGGGATGCGTTAGCATCAGAGTTAGTTACTGCGTTACCAAGTGTCATGATTATGGTGGCAATGTGCTTCGTGGTCGATGCATGGCAGCTAGCGGCCATTAGTATTCTTCGTGGCATGAAAGTGGTTGTGGCACCGACTATCTCAACGGTTATAGGTTACTGGCTAATTGGT
This sequence comes from Photobacterium makurazakiensis, assembly GCF_050336715.1. Taxonomy (NCBI): domain Bacteria; kingdom Pseudomonadati; phylum Pseudomonadota; class Gammaproteobacteria; order Vibrionales; family Vibrionaceae; genus Photobacterium; species Photobacterium makurazakiensis. The sequence continues at coordinate 41,315 of NZ_JAKJSJ010000026.1, read as the reverse complement.
TTCCCTTCAGCATGGCTTCTAATGAAGTTTATGGGACTTGAAGGTGTTTGGGCTGGACTCGCGATTGGTTTAGCGGCAACAGGCGTTATGCTGGTTATTATTCTAATGCGCCACCTGAAAAAGCTTGAGCAAGTTGAAGCTCCAAGTGTTGATGAAGAAGCTGTGGTGATGACATAACAATAGAAAGGAAAACCCCTGATTGTGTTCACAATCAGGGGTTTTTTGTGTTTTGTAGAGAGGTTAACGAAGGCGGAATACGTCTGTTTGTTTGTCACTTTGTACATCAGCAAAACTACGAACAAAAGGCCCTTGCTGGCGAACCGCATTGGGTAGCTTTTCAATAACGGCTCTCGCTTCGTCTTTAGTCTCGAAATCACCGTATATCACGGCATACCAGCGGTAACCCTGACTTTTTTTCCAGTTAACCCAAATTGGCTGTTGGCCTTCAATATGATGAATGTAGTTTTTCACATCCACTTGTCGCTCTTCGGTGAGCGCTAGCACTTGAATGGTAAAACGATCAGGGTTCAGGTGGCCATAGGCTTGCTCTGACGTCATTGCGCCAATACATTCACTTTGTGTATGTGTGTTTTCTGTTGTTGAACAACCGGCTAATAGTAGAGCAGCCAGAAAAGCAAATATCTTTTGCACTAAATATCTCCCAAAAGTCCGTTTAAGATTGGTTGAAATTCTTTAATTGGTATAAGCGGCAAGTTTATCAATATGGATAAGTTATTGATGCAGCTAAATGCCTTGTTGTGATCTGTTTGCTGGTTATCGCAGCAGTTTTTGTTCGAAATTTCATCGTTTTAATAAATGGATACACTATGAAAAAGAATGATATGTATGCCCTGATTGGTTCGTAATACTGGGGTCTATATTATTTGTAAAGGGAATATTGCGTGCGATGTAGCCAGACAAGCGAGTGCGTGAATGAATAATCGCTTTTTTTCACGGTTCTATTTGACGAAATAGATTTCGGAATGCCTAATTACGCCATCCTGTAACAAAATGTAAATGAGATAATTGTGAGCAAGAAAAATATTGTTGCATCAGCCGTTGCGGCATTGATGTTGCTGCCTAGTGCAGCTCATGCGTGGAATTACCAAGGTCATGTGACGGTCGCTGAGATTGCATACCAGAACCTTAACTCAACGGCTCAAAAGCAAGTTGATGTGTTAGCAAGCAAGGCTTATTTGTCGTTACCCAAAGATATTCAAGACAAAATGGACAGCTTTGAAGGGGCTAGCCAATTTGCCAAGCTGGCAATGGTGCCCGATTTAATTCGTAAAGTTCCAGCTGTTGATGTTTGGCAGTCAATGGATGAGTCTATTCCAGCGACGCTGAATCAGTGGGATGAGAAAACAACAGGTGCTTGGCATTATATCAATCAAGCATACCCAGCAACTAGCCAGTGTGATTTTGTACATATTCCGAATATTAAGCTTGTCGCAAACTACTTATATGAAGACTTTAAACAAAATCCTCAAGCGGCGAGTTTAATGTTTATGAGTCATGTCGCGGGTGATTCCCATCAGCCAATGCACTCTATTTCTCAGAGTTTAAGTAAAACCGAGTGTGTGACTGATCTTGGCGCAAACAAGCATACGTTAAATATTCCACAAAAAGATCTTCATCATTTATGGGATAGCGGTATGGGCTTTTTAGACACGCCGTATAACATTCATGAACTAGCGAAACAGTTACAAGCAATAAACCCGAAAGAGTCGTTTGACCTAGGGGCAACTGCCAATGTTGAATTATGGCTTGAAGAAAGTTATCAGCTGGCTGACTTTGGTTATAGCGTCGAAATTGATAGCACACCATCAGAGGCACATTATAGCCAAGGTACTAAGTACGTGAAGCAGCGTTTATCTCAGGCAGGCTACCGTTTAGCCGACGAGCTTAATGCAGCCTTTGCTGAAAAGTAGATCAATTACTTATCCAGATTGGTATTAAATCCCAAATGCTCCAATCATTATGGATTAATTATTCCATAATGATTGGCTTTTCTGGCTCTTTTTCAATAGCCTGAAACCCTGCAGTATAAGCCTCATCGACACGATTCTTAGCGAAGCGCAGTTCAACGTCATTAACGGTGTGAGGCAAATCATGAAAGCAATTGGTTATCAACAAAACCTTCCTGTATCAAATGAATTATCACTACAAGATATAGAACTGGAAATACCAACGGCAACTGGCCGTGATGTGTTAGTTGAAGTTAAAGCCATTTCTGTAAACCCTGTAGATTATAAAGTTCGGCAAGGTATGTCACCCCCTGAAGGTGAGTGGAAAGTTCTCGGGTTTGATGCCGCTGGGATCGTGAAATCGGTAGGCGAAAATGTCTCATTATTTAAGCCTGGCGATAAAGTATGGTATGCCGGTGACATTACTCGCTCAGGGAGTAATGCACAGTTTCAATTGGTTGATGAGCGTATTGTTGGGCATATGCCAAATTCTTTATCATTCAGTGAAGCGGCTGCATTGCCACTCACAACAATAACCGCTTGGGAGTTGTTGTTTGACCGTTTACAGGTTAAAAAAGACGATGCGAGTAAGCGTATTTTAGTGATTGGCGCGGCTGGAGGGGTTGGTTCAATCATGGTTCAACTGCTTAAACAATTGACCAAGCTTGACGTTATTGCGACAGCATCTCGCCCTGAAACGATTTCATGGTTAGAGGATTTGGGGGCCGACCATATTATTAATCACCGAAACCCATTGAGCGAAGAGTTTGCAGATAAGCAATTGCCTGAAGTAGATTATGTTGTCAGCCTGAATAATACTGACCAGCACCTTGTTGATATTGAAAAAGTGATTAAACCGCAGGGTAAATTTTCACTTATCGATGACCCAGAAAAATTAGACATTATGCCTTTTAAAACAAAGTCGGTGTCTGTTCATTGGGAATTGATGTTTACACGTTCAATTTTTCAAACAGAAGATATGCAAGCTCAGCATGATCTATTGAATGATGCTGCTGCTTTAATTGATGCAGGTCGATTGAAGACAACTGTCGGTGATCATTTTGGCATGATTAACGCCGAGAATTTACGTAAGGCACATCAATTATTAGAAACACAAAAAGCCAAGGGTAAAATTGTGCTTGAAGGTTTCAAGCAAGCGAATGGCTTTTAACTAACATAGGATATATAAATGACAGCTTTTCTTATTGTAACTTATGACATTACTGACGCAGAGTTATACGCACAGTACAACCCAGGCTCGAATCACATAACAGGACGTACGATTGCGAAACACGGCGGGGAGCTTATTGTTGCGACTAATGATGGTATTCAAATCAGTGGCGATAAAGCTGATTTGAAAGTAATAATTCAATTTCCAAGTCGTGACGCTGCGCAGGCTTGGCATGATGATCCTGAGTATGCAGAAGTAAAGGCGATCCGTTTAGCATCCACCAAGAACGTGAATACATTTATTGTTGATAAATTTGCTATGCCCAGCGAGTAGGCTGGTAAATATTAACAATTAAATACTTAGGCATACTGCGGTGTACTTAGGTGTCGCTATAAAGGCGGACTGTTATGCAGTTCGCCTTTTTGTTATCCATTGTTTCGCCTTGATATACGTTAGCGCTTGAAATTAGGAACGTTCTTTTCCCAGCGTGGAGGCATGCCGACGTGCTCTTGTACTGCCTTAATAAACTCTTTGACTAGCATGGTTTGCTTTCTATGTGGATAAACGGCGTAAATCGCGGTGTCCATTGTTGAAATGGTATAGTCAGGAAGAAGTTGTACCATATCGAGTTCATCGATAGGTTGCTCTAAGTTAGAAAGGTCAACCATGGCGTACCCAAGCCCATCCTTAACTGCGCCGATCATGGTTCTGACATCACTGACTTTATAATTACCTACCATTTTAAAATCTTTAAATTTTTGGTTATTTGGGGTTTCACTTATGTTGAGTTGATTCAGTGTGACATTACCGTTTCCATAAATAACAGCGGGTAGAGCAATGAGATCTTCCGGTGTTTCTGGGTTTCCATGTTGCTCGATAAACGACGTTGACGCGATAAGAGCAAAGTGGGTGTCGGCTATTTTTTTTGCGATTAAGTTCGACTCTCTGAGTTTGCCAAGCCTAAAAGCCAAGTCAAAATGGTCGGATATAATATCTGCTACTTTATCATCTAGTGACAATGTCACTTTAACATTAGGGTAGGTTTTCATGAATCGAGATAAAATAGGTTGCAGGTACTGTTGGCCAAAATAGATGGGAGAAGTGATCCGCAAGATCCCTTTTGGCTCTGATTGATAAGAATCTGCAATGTTTTGGATTTGATTCAGTGTGTCATGCAAAATTTGCGATTGCTCAAAAATTTCTTCCCCGGCAGAGGTCAGAGAAAACGATCGGGTAGAGCGATTGAGTAATTGTACACCGAGTGTCGCTTCTAATTTTTTGATTTGCTTCGACAATGAAGAATTATCCATGTCGTGAAGTGTTGCTGCTTTGGTGAATGAACCTTGCTGTACAACATCCAAAAATAATAAGAGTTGGTTGCTAGTGGACATTGTTTTTCCTCGATTATTTACCCTTCATCTAAGTTTTTGATTATAGCGATAATGCCCTCTGAGACACTGTATTTTTAATAAATTGCTTACTGAATGTTCAATTGCAGACAAAAGGTCGAGATGAATCGTGACTATAGTGCTGCTTTTTGATTAAACTGTATATATGTACAGTATTGTGTGGTGCTGAATAATGAATGCAGTTCCTTTATTTATTGAGTCTGTCACGTGTGGCTTTCCTTCACCGGCTGATGGACATCAAGAGGATCTCGATCTCGACAGCTACTTGATCAGAAACCCTAATGCGACGTTTTTGTTGCGAGCTTCTGGCGAGTCTATGGTTGGGGCTGGAATTTACGATGGTGATTTGTTGGTGGTAGACAGAGCAGAACCAGTGGTACCTGGACGGATTGTTATTGTCAGAATTTATGATGAATTTACGTGTAAACGTCTCGTTCGGCATGATGAATCATGGTGGTTGGTGGCAGAAAACCCAAGCTTTAAGCCCTTTCCTATGCCTGAAGATTCAGAAATATTCGGGGTGGTAACGCGCAATATTCATAACCTGCTGGAGTAAAGTCATGGCTGCATTGTCAGGATACCGTGATCAAGTCTGGGCGCTGGTGGATGCGAAGAGTTTCTATTGTTCTTGTGAGCAGCTTTTTGACCCGAAACTCGTTAATAAACCTGTCGTGGTGCTAAGTAATAATGATGGCTGCTGTGTGGCACTGTCATCAGAAGCGAAAGCGTTGGGTATTCAGCGTGGTGCACCATGGTTCAAAATTGAACGTGAAGCTAGGAGGATGGGCGTTGAAGTAAGAAGCTCTAATTATACGCTTTATGCTGATATGAGCCGGCGATTTATCGAAGAGCTTCATCGTTTTTCACCACATGTTGAACAATATTCAATCGATGAAGCATTTGTTCGTTTAGATGGCTTTAAGCTTGATGGGCTTACGCAATATGGCCATGAGATACGTGACACCATTGACCGACACCTAGGCTTACCTGTACGGGTTGGTATTGGGGCGACGCCGACACTGGCTAAGCTTGGTAATCAGGCTGCAAAGCAGTATGAGTCTAAAGTGAAGGGCGTTATTCAAATAGATTCTGATCATCGGCGCAACTGGTTGTTGGCGCGAACCGAGATACAAGATATTTGGGGGGTTGGTGCACGAACAGCAACACGGTTACGAACTTCTGGTGTGACGAATGCGCTTCAACTAGCTGAAAAAGAGCCAGCGGATATGCGGCGGTTATGGAATGTGGGTCTGGCTCGTACGGTATTGGAACTACAAGGTATTGCATGTATTACCCCCGGTGATATTGATGAAAGGCGTAAACAGATTTTATCAAGTCGTAGCTTTGGCGTAGGAATTAGTGATCTTGATGATCTGAAAGCTGCGCTAGCTTTTCACTGTCAAAGAGCCGGAGAAAAATTACGGAAACAAAGCAGCCAAGCCGGTGTTGTGGGAATATTCTTGCGTACCAACCGCTACAAAGATTTACCTCAACATAATAAAAGTAGTGCGCGAGTACTGATGTGTCCGAGTCAAGATACCTATAAGTTTTTGTCTTCAGCTTTGGAGCAGCTGGATCAAATGTATCGGCCAGGTTATGAATACCAGAAAATAGGGGTGATCCTTGATGAACTGACAGATGCAAAGAATGATCAATTTCAGTTCGATATGTTTGATACCAGCGCCCTAGCGGAAATGAAACGCAGGGATCTAATGGCGATGACTGACCAGATGAATGCTCGATTTAAAAATGGCATTAAACCAGCCTCTGTTATTGGTTCTACCAATTGGCATATGCGGCAGGCTTTTCGTTCTAACCGCTGGACAACGCGTTTGGATGAGCTGCAAGTTGCGAAGTGTTAGCGGATGAGCGTGATGTAACTTCGAGGGTAATTTATTGTTATGACTCGAATAAATGACAAATCACTCGTGATTTTTAATTGTGATTTGGGGTATGTATTGATCATCAGGGTAAGATATTTAGAAAGTGATCGGTATGAATTCCACGTTCCATATATTTCAAAAAATACGGCTATTTCCTTTTTCGTTTTTCTTGTTGTTTACGGTGCTAGCAGGGTGTACATCGACTCTGCAAAAAGAGGCGCTACTCTCGTATAAAGTGCGTGAGCCTCTTAATCTTAAACAATATCAGCAGGCTAGTTGGTTCCAGCCCAGCAAGCATACGATAAAGGCAATTACCGTCACCCACGATGATGGACTGGTGGTGAAAGGGCTTCGACTATCGGTTAATGGCAGTGAAAATACCGTGTTGTATTTCGGAGGTACGCCTTATCAAGATGGCTTGAGCAAGGCGGATATTCTTGGGCAGTTTGCTTTTTTAGGGCTGAATGTCATTGCCATTAATAATCGAGGGTTAGATAGCCATGGGGAATGGCCATCACTCCGACGGCTAAAAGCTGATGCGGACAATGTTTATGATCAGGTTAGGCAAGCTCATCCTCATGATTTTTTGATTGTACATGGTACAGCGATGAGTAATTTCTGGGTATCAGACATCGCTTCTCGACATAATACGAATGCGATCGTTGTAGAAGGTGTTATAACGAATTTTGAAGAGGCTATTGAGCAGCAGCCGTGGTGGAAGCGGTGGAAAAAGTACAGCAACATTGCTGATGAGCTGCAATCTTTAGATATGTATCAATCACTCGCTGGCTATGAAGGCCCCGTGTTGCTACTCGCGAGCGAAGGTGATCGTTGGTCTACACCGGATCAAAATCAGAAATTACATGGCGCTATTTCTAGTTTGAAAAAATCGGTTGAAACAATTTCAACGGCAGAACCAACAGACTTATTGATGCAAGATGATACGTTGGCCGCCTATATGATGTTTGTGAAAAAGTATGGTTATGAATAGAAGCTTGAACGGTGCCATATAACCAATCTCTCTGTCATAGAGTGAAAGCGAATTTCTGATTATATCCATATCGTTAATACTACTACTTAACCATTAGAAATAGAGTTTAAGAGAGTGGCGTTTACGATGATGTTCAAATGGATAGGAGTTGTTATTGGGTTGCTTGGGTTTTCTTTAATAACAACAGGCTTAACAAGTGCATTGCTTCACTTAGCGGCTTTTTTGATTGTATTACGACTAGGTATCAAAAAGGCAAGAGAGGGATCGTTGCGGTCACGCGAGCGACACAATATACAAGAGCTGAGTAAACCCGACAAGATTGACGTTACACCGTAGCGCCAATCTTGCTGTGATTTTTGTTAAAAACGTTATACAAGCTATATGGTCAGTTGGATATAGGCGAGCGAACCTCCGCCAATACACACCCATAATATGATACCAAGCAGCAGAGGCTGAAAGCCTGCCGTACGTAGTTTTTGCACTGTTATACCTGAACCAATCAAAAACAAGCAAACAACCAGCATTCGTTTAGAAAGCGTGAATACTTGTTGGTATATTGATTGGAAATCGGGTAGTGCATAAGCAACTAAAATGGCTAGGCAATAGAAGAGAATAAAATATGGAATACTTATTTTCTTTCTGTCGCCCTTAAATAAAAGTGCACTGAGTAAAGCGATTGGGATGATCCAAAGCGCCCGGGCCAGTTTTAATGTTGTCGCGGTTTTAAGTGCTTCATCACCATAAGCACCAGCAGCACCGACAACTGATGAGGTGTCGTGAATGGCGATAGCAGCCCATGTTCCAAATGCATGTTGGCTCATTTCTAATGCGTGACCGATAACGGGAAAAATGAACAGTGCAATGGCATTGAGCACAAAAACAGTGGCGAGTGCTAGCGAGGTTTGATCGTCTCGCGCATTAATGGCGGGTGCGACAGCAGCAATGGCACTGCCACCACAAATTGCAGTACCTGATGCAATAAGGTGACCCGTTTTTTTATCCAGTCGTAGCAGTTTTGTTAGAGCAAAACCGAGTACTAAGGTAAAGAAAATAGATCCAACAATTAGGCCAAAGCCTTGCTGGCTTGCTGCGACGGCCTGATCAAGGTGAATACCAAAACCAAGGCCAATAATAGAATAAGACAATAATTTTTTGGTTAAAGCAGCAAGATTAAATTGTGTTGGTACAAAACCTAATGTTGCTAAGGTGAATCCCAGTATGAGAGCGATGGGGGAGCTAATAAAAGGCAGCAGGCAAAGCAGTGCAACAGCAATAAACAGATAGTCTGATTTGGTGCATCTAGAAAACGTATTATATAGTTGTGACATGAAAGTTCGATAGACGACATTAATGTCGTGTGAGTATACGAGGAATGGACAGTTCGTAAAATTTAAAACTTTTGATGCTAGGGTTAAATTTAATTGAATATGTTACTTTCTAACCCATTTCCCAGAAGAGTTTTGGTAGTAATGTCCAGGATCTGTTTTTTCGACTGCTTTTTTATGTGCAATTTGACCAACTTCACGTGGTGATAATCCATGGGATACCGCAATTTTTTTAAACCGCTCTTTGCGTCGATTGTTTACCGTTGATACTAGTTTTTTTACTTCTTGTGACGGTCGAGACGTCACTGGTGCAATAAATCCCGAGTTTGTCTCTCCGACTAACCCTTGATCTTTGGCTTGTTGCAAATCTAACGCAAACGCGTTGAATGATATTAAAATGGGAATAAAAAAGATCAGTAAATTCTTCATGGCATGCTCCCTGCCTGATTAGAATACATCGTCATCACTGAATAAGTCATCAATTTCCTTATCTACTTTAATCCGGATTTCATGTTCAATTTTTACATTTAAATTAACTTCAATGGGTTTGTCTGAAGCGGCAACTTGTACTGTTGGTGTACAACCAGACAATGAAGATACCATTAACATGCTAAATAATGCTAAGAGAATCGGTATATAGAAAAGCTTAAGTTGAATATCCATTAGCTACAACCCTATTAAAACTGCAAGCGCAAAATGCTACTCATCTATACCAAGCTGCTTTAAAAACATACTTTCCAGCTTCGAAGAATTGATGACACTGAGTGTCTTTAGTAATGCTGGAATATCATCTTCAATATTGAGGTTCAAGTTAATGGGTTGTCCTTTCAAAAAGTCAGGATTATGCCCTTTAAATCGAGAACTCATATTAAGTTGACCTTCTTTAGAATAGTCTAGATCAACCGATAACGAGTGGTAGTTATAATTTTTGAGAATCCGACTAATCATTGCAAGGCTATTTTCACCGGCGGCTTCGATGTTTTGGTCGATTTTTGAGCCTTCTTTGTATTTTAAAACTCCACCGGGATAGCGAGCATGAAGTGTGCCATTTGTTACCACAGGCAGGCCATCGTTAAAGGCCAAAGGCAGTGTGCCATCTAACGTTCCCGTCGCTTCAATATCTTTTAAATCAATACTTTCTATGAGCTTGGTTAAATCTAAACCATGAATGATAATCGGTGTTGTTGGGATATGACGAAGGCTATTGCTTTGAACATCATGAACGCTTATAGAGCCGCCTAAGCTATAAGCATTTGCTCGACGTAACCTGTAACGTGATGTTTGTGTATCAAACTCGAGAATAGCGAAGAGATTCTCAAGTAATACGCCTGCATGCAAATAGCCAGCATGAATGCTGATCGGGTGGATAGAGCGAATACCTAGCGGGGTTATTTGTGATGTTAAGGCAATATTGACATCGGCAAAATGAATATTGTTAACATAGCCACTTAACCCATCAGTGAAAACGCCAACCTTACCTGTCCATAGATTGTTTCGGCGTGCAAATTTGGCATCAAAACTAACGGTTCCGCTGTTCAAATCATAGGTAGTTGGTAAATGCGGTAAAAAATACTTCTTTAGTGTTTTTTTAGCGGTAAAGACAATGTCGTTACGGTGTAGCGTTATATCCGCATCTTGCGATTTGGTATTGTAGCGAACCTTAAATGGTAACAAGCGAACCTTTTTGTTATTCGTTGTGATGCCGTCAATAAGGATATTGTCGTTAAGGTACGTTATAGCGCCGCTCGCAAACATTGAAGGCAGTGGCTGGGCATTTTGAGTTATGTTAACCCCAATATGATAATCGCTACTTAACTGGAAACTCGACACTGTTTGCAGTGCCTGTTTGTTACTAAAAAGGCTCGATAATGTACTATTCGAAAATGTGGCAGTTACTTTACTTTGGTATTTTTGTACAGGAAGCTGATTCTTATTTTGTAGGGCATTTTTTTTGCTCTTTGGATGTCGGCGTGTTGATTTAGTTTCACTGTTCGTGATCAGCTGTTGTGCCGAGATATTAGCGGTGAGAGATAAAGGTTTATCTTGAATTTTCACGGTTAGGTTTTTGGTGGTATTGCTAGCAAATTGTTGTGTGACATTGATACGTTCAGCGATAAGTTGCAGTTTATCGGCTTTAGTTTCGACCCAAGTACCACCTAAATACATTTGTAGCGTTTCTACATTTATCCGTGATTGGTTCAATTCGGCATCAAGAGTATCCGTGGTCCAATGAATGGCAATCGCACTCTGTGCTGTAATTTTGCTTAAGACGATGTCTGGCGAAGGCGATAGTGTGCCAATCGCACTTTTAATATGTAGCTTAGAGTGACATTGTAACTTGCCTTGGGGGGGAGCGTTTGTTTTCGGGGCTTGTTTTTTTCCTTTTAAGCTAAACGGTATTTGACAGTTGAATGTTGAAATCTTTGTCGTAAATTGGCTGTCAATTTCTTGGTTAGAGAAAGATAGTACCTCTGGCTTATTGGTTGAGGTTGTTTTTTCATCAAGGCTTAAACGTACTTGGTCATTTTCATAAATAGCATTTAAGTTGAGCGTACCATCGGTACGAAGAGCAACTGAAGAGACGCGCCGCTCTAATTGTGTTGCCGTATTCAGGGCTGGGTGCTGAAAAGCATACTTGTTCAAATTGACATTAATACTTTCGGGTAAAACAATCTGGATACGATAGTGGGTTCTTAATACATCTTGGTATTGATAGTAAGAGGATTGAGGCGCTATCGTATCGGTGTCAGCGGTCTGAGTTTTTTTGCGTGGTGGTGCTAGTTGAAGGCTGGTTTGAGTTGCAATCAATTCTATGGGTTTATTTAAGGCCGCATGAGGCATATCAAACAACTTTAATTTGTTAGTGAAATCTTGCGTGTGTTTGAAGTTTGCGCTGCAGTTCAGTTTTTTGGGTAAGGGGCTCGAGAAGTTAACATCGGCTTGGCAATCAAGGCTGTTACCTTTTGGTCCCGATATAGTGCCAGAAAAGCGAGCGTCAAGATTGCCAGTATGCTTTACCAGAACGTTAATATTATAGGGATCAGGCCCAAGCGCTTGACCTTTTAAGTGCAACTTTGCCTTCTTATTTGGTCTATTCATTCTCACTCTGGGTGTTTCTAGTACTAATCGTGATCGAATGATTAATTCACCATAACTGAATTGTTTAATTTTTACCTTTTGTAATGGCAACTGGGCAAGGCTTGCTATTGCCCTGCCTAAATGGATGCCATCGTGCTCATCGTCTGGCTTTTCAATGAATTCGGGGAGGTTTGCAGGCCGATCAAGGGCAAGGGCATCTGCTGTGAGCTTTATAGTGGTAGTTAGTTGGCTAAGGTCGGTACTAAACGTAATGTTTTCGCCATGTTGTTGGAATCCATGCGTGGTTGATGGCCATTGTGGGTTCAAACTATCGATATGTACGCTGAGCGGGGTGGTATAAGGTTGCCAGCTAATTGAAAAATGCGTTTTATTAATATCAATGGGGTATTGATGAGTATGTACATCCGCAGGATGCAGCGCGGTAATGTGCGCAGCATTAAAGTCACCCGTTAATGTGATAAAAGGCTCCGTCGTTAAAACAAGGTTGAGGTCATGCACTTTTTGCTGAATTGGCTGAGCACTTTTTCCCTTTAGATACATTGAGGCCAATCGAGCATTGGCACTGAAAACATAAGGGGGAGAAAGGTCAGTTAAGTTGAAAGTGACATCGTATAAATCAATGTCACTCATTGTAACGCCTTGCTGGTGAGTTAATTGTCGTAGTGTCGGCGCAAGCCGAACTTTTGTGTGCTCTGACGTTAAGCGCCAAGAGGCATCAGAGATGGCGCTTTCATCATCGACGAAATGTTCCAGCACCAACTGTTTCATCGTGATGGTATAACTGTTTATAGAGATAGCAAGTTCGTTAATGACAATACGTTTGCCCAAGCTGATCCCAGAGATAGCATTAATTTCGATGCCTTTCGTTGCTAACCAAGGGGGAAGAAGTATGGCCGGAATAATGATTAAGGCTAATAGAAAACAAAACCCATAAAAAAACACCCTGACTTTACGACGGTGTCGAGGGGGAGGAGGACGTGATGATGGTGTTCTACTAGCGTTCTCTTCAGTGTTATCCATGAACTCAACATACAACAAAAAAATTAAGCATAATTAGCGAGTCGCTCACATAAGCATAATCGGTGTGGCTAAAGTTGTTACATAAATTAGTCCTATTTATTACTGAGGCCCAATGCAGGGCACGCATGATTATCACCTGTTGTCTAATCAGCGACTTTTACAGAATAAAATATCGAACCTTGGAAAACCTATTGAAATATAGTGATTTTTTTATTGTTTTTTTTGTAGGTTTAACCTGATAATTACGTTGCTGGAACGCTCGATCTTGACGTTATTCACTGAGTTTTTGTGCTTATTTAGTGAATGGCTCTAATTGCCAATAAAGGGATGGTTGATTCTTTATGTTAAAACTGCGAGAAAGGGTTAACAAATACATAAAACGATAACAATCATCAGGACGTGATTATGTCAGACAGTGCTTCAATCCAACCCGACTCCGAAAATAGACTGCGTTTACCTCAGCTAATTAAATCTTTAGGCCCAGGCATCATGATGGCGACTGCCGCTGTTGGTGGCTCTCATTTAGTGGCATCAACAAAAGCGGGGGCGATTTTTGGCTGGCAGCTTGCGCTTTTTATTCTGGTTGTGAATTTACTTAAATACCCGTTCTTCCGTGCCGGGGTGCAATACACCATGGGGACGGGAAATAGCTTGGTTCAAGGCTACGATAGCATGGGACGCGCCTATTTATGGGTGTTTACTGGTTTGAGCTTAATTTCCGGTATTGTAAATACCGCTGCCTTACTGCTATTTAGTGCGAGTTTATTGGGTTACTTCCTACCAGTGACGCTGTCACTCCCTGTTTTATCTGGTGTTGTTGTTTCTGCTTGTTTGGCAATATTGTTTGCGGGCCACTATAAAGCGTTAGATAAGCTATCCAAAGTCATTATGGCTGTTTTAGTGGTAGCAACGGTGAGTGCCGTCGCTATTGCTGCGAGTAATGGCAGTGCGGCTGCGGCAGATTTTGATGCACCATCTGCATGGTCTATCGCATCTATTGGCTTTATTGTTGTCATGATGGGGTGGATGCCTGCACCGATTGAAATTTCGTGCCTTACATCACTGTGGTTGAAGAGCCAACGTAAAGAGCAAAATGTTACATCGCAGTCTGCATTATTTGATTTTAATGTTGGTTATATCGGCACGGCTGTTTTGGCTGTTGTCTTTCTGTCTTTAGGGGCACTAGTTCTACACGGCACTGGGGCAGAGCTAAAATCGTCAGGTATTGGCTTTTCGCACCAACTTGTCAGTATGTATGCTTCAACAATTGGTGAGTGGTCTCGTTACCTTATTGCAGCAGTCGCTTTTTTCTGTATTTTCGGTAGTACGATAACGGTTATCGACGGTTATTCTCGTGCAATGGCAGAGGCACAACTATTACTTCAGAAGAAAGAACTAGGTCAACGTAAATACCACAATGCTTGGATGTTGGTTATTGCTATATCTGCAATGGCTATCATTCTTTTTTTCAGCTCAGCGCTGATGCCTTTACTTGATTTCGCAATGATATTGGCCTTTATGACCACGCCAGTATTTGCATTACTTAACTATCAGTTGGTAGCAAAAACAGCGTTACCGAAAGCTTTGCAGTGGAGCCGCTCGATGACAGTACTGTCTTGGGTTGGCTTAACGTATCTATTTGGATTCTTAGCGGTATTCATTTGGTGGAAATGGTTAATGTAACCGACTGAAACCGTAATACTTCAAAGGCCAGCATTTGCTGGCTTTTTTGTTTCTAGGTCTTGAAATCTTAATATGTTCAATATTCATCAATTACTATCAACGAAAGCTGAAAAGTGATTGTTCATTGACTAACCTTATCAAGGATTAATCGGTAATCTATAACTTCGTATCAACTCAGACATGAAAGAGGCCGCTATGTTGGGTGAAGAGCACTCTCTACTTAATGATTTTCCAGAGTTTAAAGAAACCATTAACGCTTTAGTTGAAAGTGATGAATCCTTTAAAAACCTAAATAAGCAATACAATGCAATGGATAAAGAAATTCGTACATTGGAGTTACGAGGCTCACCCATAGCAGATGAAGAAATGCATCAACTAAAACATGATCGTTCTGAGTTGAAAGATAAGTTACATCAGCGGGTAAAGGCAGAAAAAGAAAGTTAGCGTTAAAAAAGTTAAGCGGTAAAAAAGGCCGGATACAGACAGGATGTGGTTAACTTTCGTATCCGGCTAGGTTTCCATGTTGGATATATTGCTTATCGTTTTTAGAATCTGGTGTGTTATGAGTGGAGCGTAAAGGTAAATATAATGCCTATCCAGCCAGTGATGGCTCACTCAGAGCATTCTTTACTTGCTTGGTCGATTTGCTTACAGGAATACTTAAGTCACTGTTTACCATTTTAATGGCGTGAATAAGGGACTCTTTAACGTCTTCGTTTTCCTTTGCATCGAGCGCATGTAGGGCTCTAAATAATGTTTTCTGCAATTGAACAATTTGTTCGCCAGCCTGTTCTAGCTCTAGGTATTCAATGGATGCGATCTCATTGGTACGTTTATTTATTATCTCGCTGGGTATCGCTACACGGTTAACTACAAGCTGTGTGGTGCAGTGTTTAAGGTAAGAGATTGTTTGAGAGAGCGACTTAGAAGGCTGTTCCATGCAGTAATTCCTTATTGGTAATATTTTATGCGTAGTTCCTTATTCGCGTTAAACCAATATATTTTAGCGCAAGGCGTTGATTATTAACCTAGATCAAAGGGACTGACTTTGGGAGGCGTATATCACGGCCTTTTATTCATTTTTATGAGTAAGATATCACCTTGGTGAGAAAATCCTCGGGGGATATACAAGTAATTGTGAATATAAATTCTTAAATTTGAATGTGCTACAGTTGCCTGTATATGATTTTATCCTCTTGGTTTATCTAATGCTCTGGTTCATTGAGGTAAAAAAGCCAGTTTGTTGATACACGTTCAAACTCTTCAATACAAATGTCTTCTTGCTCTGTTTTGAATTGTTTTTCGATATCATCTAATAACTGGGGATGACTTTCAGGATCACTACCATATACAAGGCATAACGTATAATAAAACCGTTGTATATCGAGGCTATGTTCATCGATGAAATCCAGACTTTCAAAATGATCAACTTCCTCGTCTTCAAGCGCAAAAAGATCTGCGGCACTAATAGCGATAGCATCGCCATTATCAACGAAGTTAAGTAACACTATGGTCGCAAAACTATCAACGGCATCTTCTTCTTTACCTAATACCGGAATGCTATTTGCTTCTATGTAGGCATGGCCAAGCTCATGCAAGAGTGTATGAAGTAATGTATCGAGGGCACTGAGTTGAATTAAATGGGTATCTTGGCTGGTTTTATGTGCCTGCTCAGACATCGATGAAGTAAATCGTTCCGTCGCATGGTGCCAAAAAGAATAAGGAATGTGGATTTGATGTAGTTCTGGGTCATACAGTGGCCCATCTTCGGTACCAAAAATAATTTCTACTGGTGGCGTAAATTGCACGATAGACTGGCTTAATTGGCGAATGATATCGATCGTCTGAGATTGCTGTATCAAGGTTATTGCCTGAGTGTCTTTTTCATTGGTGCTCGGAAGAAAAGATATTTGAACGCTAGCTTTGGCCTTTTCATTTGCTAGAGCGGTAAAAGGCAAACAAGTTAATACGCTAAAGCCAATAATAAATAGAGGAAGTAGGCGTGTGCCTATCGAATAAAAAGCCATATCGTCTCGCTAAGTGTGTTTGATTTAATACTTTTATTAAGGGTGGTACAACAGAGCATGGATTTCAAAATAGATGTGAAATCTGTATAAACTCGTGGTAGCAACTGAAGGGCTGAGGTATGGTGATAAATAGAATGAAATGGATGTTTGCATCAATGGTACTGGGGAATACGTGAATAAATTATTATCTTTTGAAGCATTATTGGTTCTTGATGCGATTGAGCGTCGTGGCAGTTTTGCTGCGGCTTCTGAAGAACTTGGGCGGGCGCCTTCTTCGCTGAGTTACCAGGTGCAAAAATTAGAACAAGATTTAGATCTGGTGATCTTCGATCGTTCAGGGCATAAGGCGGTATTTACTAAAGCAGGGCAATTACTATTAGAAAGAGGTCGATTATTACTAACTGCGGCCGATGAGATGATTTCAGATGCGAGTGCATTAGCACACGGTTGGGAGCTAGACTTAACTATCGCTTATGATGGCTTGGTAAAACTTGAACATCTTTTGCCATTAGTTGAAGGACTAGGGCAACAAAGTAAAACCCGTTTACGTTTTCAAGAAGAAATATTGGCGGGATGTTGGGAAGCGTTAGCCCAAGATCGCGCCGATATATTAATTGCGCCAGCACCTGCCGTCGCTCCGCCAGAAGTTAAAATTAAACCTTTAGGGACATTAGACACGGTGTGGGTTGCGCATCCTGATCATCCTATTCATCAGCATGATGACCCATTAGATCCGGCGGTAAGAAAACTATACCGTGGTATCGCTGTTGCTGATACAGCAAGAAGTCTGCCACCGCTTACGCATAATATTCTCGATGATCAGCCATTATTAACGGTTAGCTCAATGAATGGTAAAGCTGCTGCGCTTAAAGCTGGCC
Organism: Photobacterium makurazakiensis; assembly: GCF_050336715.1. Taxonomy (NCBI): domain Bacteria; kingdom Pseudomonadati; phylum Pseudomonadota; class Gammaproteobacteria; order Vibrionales; family Vibrionaceae; genus Photobacterium; species Photobacterium makurazakiensis. Next base: position 23,862 of record NZ_JAKJSJ010000026.1, on the reverse strand, counting down.
TAGGTATTGCGACATTACCTTCTAGCTTTGCCGAGCAAGCCATTGCCAATGGTGAACTGGCCGTTATTGGTGATGATCCGGTTTATGAATTAGAGCTGGTGGTTGCATGGAACCGTAGCAGAATGGGTAAAGCTAAAACATGGTGTGTTAAACACATTGAATCATTGTGGAAAAAGCAATTTTCTAAATAATTTGTGTGGTGGTAATGGTAGGAAGAACACACGGCACGGAGATAGCTAGCACGTGCCGTGAAAAGGTCTTTAATCTAAAGAAATGTTTTCTAGGCTCACTTCAGTTGTAAATTTAACCGTTCTTAGAGAAAGTGAGGTATGAAACTTTCTAATATTCAGGTCTTTACGCAAAGAATTCTCGATGAAACTCTCATACTCAGGAATCCCTTTGACTTGAATAATAAGCAAAAAGTCATAACTCCCAGATATCTGATAACACTGGGTAACTTCTGGATATTTTAATATCGAGGAGCGAAAGCTGTGGTAAATGTCTCCTCTGTCACTGTCCATTTCGATGGAGACGATAAAGGTTATTATATTTCCGACTAACTCTGGGTTTACTAGAGAGACGTCACCAATAATCGCCCCTTCTTCGCGTAGACGTTTGACTCGCTTCAGACAGGCTGGTGGTGAGAGTCCTACTTCATCGGCAAGATCGACATTAGGAATTCGATTATTCTTTTGTAAAACCATCAGAATGTTACGATCTATGCGGTCAATGTTCAAAATTTCTCAAACCCCTATTTTTTATTAATATTTAAAGCTAATGGTAAGTAGATAAGAAATTAATCACTACTTGAGGCGCTAAATACAAAATACTCTTAACTAAGATAGCTCTATCATAGCAGCATTCAAACACAGAAATAAGCTAACGAAAATGAGCCGACTTTTGCAAGAATTTAAACAGTTAGGGATCGATATACTGTCTACAACAATGACTTTATTTAAGGTCATGATCCCCATGATTATACTCATTGAAATTGCGGATAAACTCGGTGGCGTCGAGCTATTAAGCGATCTATTAGAGCCATTAATGGCCATACTAGGCTTACCGAGTTCAATGGCTTTAGTTTGGGCGACAACGATGCTGACGAACCTCTATGCGGGGATTTTAGTGCTAATCAATACTGAGGCAACCCTGACTGTTGCTCAGGTTACGGTGCTTAGTAGTTTGCTTCTTATTTGTCATGGATTACCTTTGGAGTCAACGATCTCGAAGAAAGCAGGTGCTCCTTTATGGGCGATCGTATCTTTGAGAGTGGTTGGAGGGCTTCTCTTTGCTTGGCTGCAAAAAGTTTACTTTGACGCGACATCAACAAATCAGCACGTTACTAGAATACTGTGGCAAGGTGAGAGTAAAGTGTATGACAATTATTTTGATTGGGGCCTTGGCCAACTTGAAAGCCTAATAAGCATATTTGTCGTTATTGCGATACTGCTTTGTATGCTACGAATTTTGAAGCTGTTAAAGATAGAAAATCTGATGGGGTTGATTCTTACTCCTTTATTAAAGATGCTAAGGGTGAGTAAAGATGCTGCAAATTTAGCCGTTGTTGGTATTACATTAGGTCTTTCATATGGTGGTGGGCTAATTATCAATGAAACTAAAAACGGTAACTTGTCGCGTGCCGATGCGTTAATTACCGTTCTGTTACTTAATTTGCTACACAGTATTATTGAAGACACCGCGTTAGTTTTGCTGCTAGGGGCCGATTTAATGATGGTTTTATGGGCAAGGATAATTTTTTCTATTGTTGTTATGGTGGTTATTTCCCGCATATACATGGCTTACAGAAATAGAAAAGAGTCTTTAGACGGTAATTCATTATCACAGTCCTAGTATGAGGATGCGTGGTCTCACGCAGGGAAAGATTCGAGTGATTACGCGGCATGTAAAAACATGCCGCAATGCTAATTTATAATCACTCGAGAGGCAGCAACATTTCCACGACACCATCCTCCATTTGAATATCTATTTCAAAACCCACTTTTTGAGCCAACATGATCATCCCTCGGTTGGCTGGCATTGTCATCCCCGTAATACGTTTTAAGCCTTGTTCACGGCAATAGCGGATGATTTTATTCATTAGAATACTCCCAAGGCCAACCCCTTTTAGATCAGACCTAACGAGAATAGCGAACTCAGCGTTGATGTTTTCAGGATCGGATAGGGCACGTGTAACGCCGATAATTTTCTCACTTTTTTCACCGCTATCATTACTATCTTCCACGGTTGCGACAAAAGCCATTTCGCGGTCAAAATCAATTTGTGTGAAATTAGCCAGCGCTTCATGATTAAACTCCCCAACATCAGAGAAAAAGCGTTTGTAGAGATCATCAACCGACACATGAGATATAAAATCTGCGTGCTTAGGTTCATCTTCAGGCAAAATTGGCCTTAGCAGGATACGCGTCCCATCCTTCAGTGCGACTTCCTCTTCATACTCTTTAGGATAAGGGCGGATCGCTAATCGTTGCTGTTTATTCCCTTTAAACGAACGAATAGTCATCGAGGCGTCAATGACGGTCATCTCATTACCTGACGCTAATAGCGGATGAATATCAAACGTTTTAATTTCTGGGCAATCGATAATTAACTGCGATATTTTCACTAAAAGCTTACACAGCGCTGGGATATCGATACGCTCAGGCAGACTTCGTTGTTTGATTTTTCCTGTTTTAATCGCATTAATCACCATGTAACGCGCTAGCGCCATGTTTAATGGTGGGATAGCGACAGCAGCATCTTTATGAATGTTCCATTCTGCGGCATCTTCGCCCATCAAAATGACTGGGCCAAAAACTTCATCGTTATAAACAGAGACTCGAAGCTCCTGTGCACCAGAGCGTTTCGCCATCCGTTGTACTAAAAGGCCATCAATACGCGCATCAGGGTAATTGAGTGAAACACGGTCAAGAATGGCTTGTGCACTGTTTGCAACTTCAGCTGCTGTTCTTAGATGCAACATAACGCCATGAACTTCTGATTTATGGTGAATGTCGGGTGATCTAAGTTTTACCGCTACAGGGTAACCAATTTGTTCGGCTATATGCGCAGCTTCTGCCGGATCGGTGGCTATCCATGTGGGTAGAGTTTTAAAACCATAGCTTTCTAAGACGGGGCGAACTTCATGGGTTTCTAACTGGGTAATACCTTGTGCTAATAAATGGTTGAGCACGTCATGAACATGTTTTGGATTTGCTTGAATCTCACCAAATGAGACGGGTGTTTCCATTAATTGTTTTTGGTTTCGACGGTATTCCACAAGGTGCATGAAGGCTGATACCGCACTTTCAGGCGTACGATAAGCTGGGAATCCAGCTTCTGTGAACGTATAGCGAGAAACAACTGCCTCATCTTCACCTGCCCAATTGGTTAAAATATTGAACTTGCGAGTACGAGGGTGATTTTTTAATACTTTCACAAGACGCTTTGCTGCTTCCTGACCCGGTGCGATTGCAGAAGGTGAATGCATAATTAGCAATGCATCGAAATCATCACTATCAAGCAGTACTTTTATTGATTCTTCATAACGGTGAATATCGGCATCACCGATGATATCGATTGGGTTTGATTTAGACCAGCATGACGGCAATATATTGGATAATTTGCTGGTGGTTTCTTCACTCAATTGCGCTAGCTTTCCGCCTCTATCTGAGAGTGCGTCAACCGCCATAATTGCTGGCCCGCCGCCATTAGTGATAATTGCGAGTCTTTCGCCTCTTAGGGGAACAGAATGTGCAAGGGTTTCTACGGCAGCAAACAGCTCATGTGTATTGTGTACGCGTAGCATCCCTGAACGTCTGATAGCTGCATCATACACCGCATCTAAACCCGGATTTCCCCCAGTATGTAGGTGGGCTGCAGCGCTTCCGGCTTGCGTGCGACCACTCTTAAGAACCAAAATTCGACGGTTACGCGCGGCGGCACGTGCTGCTGACATAAAGCGACGAGCATCTTTCACCGAATCAATATAAAGCAAGATAGCTTCTGTTTTACTATCGCGGCATAAGGTATCGAGCAATTCAGCAAAGTTAATGTCGCAGGCATCGCCGAGGGATAAAAATGTTGAGAAACCAATGCTTTTATTTTTTGCCCAATCAAGAATTGTGGTGCACACAGCGGCAGATTGAGAGATAAAAGCAATGTTACCTTTATTCGCTGCAATAGGTGAAAAAGAGGCGTTCAGGTTTAACCATGGCAGGATGAGTCCCATGCTATTTGGGCCAACAAGACGCATACCATAGCGTTTCGCCATGCTAAACATCTTGGCTTCTTCCGTATCACCATCTTTGTTGATAGCGTTCATGCCAGCAGCCAAAACAATGGCGACTTTCACGCCTTTTTCACCGAGTTGGCGAATAATGTCGACATTTCGGAGTGCGTTGGTACAAACAATAGCGAGGTCGGGGACACGAGGTAAGCTATCTATCGTTGGGTAAGCCAGTACGCCAGCAACGGCATCATACTTTGGCGTGACGGGCATGATTGGCCCGTGAAATGAACCTGAGAGCAGGTTACGTATTACGACATTTCCTGCGCGACTAGGGTTATCTGAAGCACCAATAACAGTAATAGATTTAGGTTTAAGAAGCTTGTCTATTCCTTCCATAGTACGACACTCGCTTATCTTGTTATTCATTATGATTTGAGTGTAACGAATGACGGTTGGAGTGTCTGACTAAAGTATGCGGGCTGTGATCAATGCCTATACAAAAACAATATGCTTTTCATGGTTGTAGCGAGATATGAAGATTGTGCCTGCTTGTTGCCGCAAGCTATTACGGCGACAAGCATATAGAGCAAACTACGAGGTTTAAACTTGGTAACGCGTTTTATCACCAATGTCATAATGCAGTGGCATTCGCCACTTTGAAAAAGCGGCAATCGCTAATAAAACGGCACTCGCCATACTAAAAACAATACTAAGTTGTGTTGAACCCAAGACAAAGCAAAACCAAAAGCCCGCAAGGCAAAGTGGTGTTAGTAATAGCACTTTAAGTTGAAAACAGAAGTATTCCTTTATCGCTAACGCACTAAAACTAAACAATGCGGCACCAATAGCAAGTGGGAACCAAATACCGGTCATTTGCCAGATGGTGGCAAAAAGAGCACTGCCAAGGATCAGCCAACGAAAACGTTTATCGTAGATATGCACTGTTGTTGTCGCGATTAGTGCCGCCATGATCAAACCTGTTCCAGCAAGGTTTGGCTCCCAAGCAATTAATGCCATAATTACAGCCGAGGCGGAAAGTGCACAACGATAGAGAATTACCGTCAACTTGTCTAAAGCGTCTAATTCGCACTGAATGTGAGGATCGGCCATCATATAACTCCAATAAATATCGAAAAACACAGCCATTTTACGCTTATTTCGTGTGACGTAGGGCAATAGTTATTGATCTATATTAACGTTAGGGTTGAATGGGTTAAAAACCAGCGGCAGAATGGGGGTAGTATTTTTATCTGGCAGAGTAATAATGAAAAAACTAGCCGTGATTGCCGTCGCGTCAGCCTTAGCAGGGTGTGCATCAGAACCACAAACCACTCAGATAGTGACGTCTTCAACCGAAGAAGTGTATACAGAATCGCAGCTTGGTTTTATAGATGCGACAGGTCAAACGACATTGAATGAAGACGTTGTTGTTGCTGACACACCAGTAGCAGAAGAAACAACGGCAAGTAAAGTTATCAAAAAAGCGGCGGAAGAAACTCAGCAGCAAGAGCAGGAAATTGCCGCATCCTCTCCTAAAGAAAGCAGCGCCCAAATTAAAGGTATCACTCAGCGTGGTTACACTATTCAAGTACTTGCGTTAAGTCACAATAAAGGCTTTACAACGTACATGAATAAATTACCTTCGGATAAACCCGTCTGGATGAATAAAAAAGACTTAAACGGGGTACCTTGGTTTACGTTGTTGTACGGAGAGTTTGATACAAAGGAGCAAGCCAAAGTGGCTTTGAACGCTTTACCAAAAGATGTACGTGATTTTGGACCGTTCATACGAAGCATTGATGATATTAAATTATCCACRTCACCGAAGTTGACAAAATTAAATTAATTTCAATGAGTTAACCATATAAAAAGGCAGTCGAGAGGCTGCCTTTTTTTGGTTTTTATTTCCTATTTTCTAGAAATATAGATTTTAACTATTGATCATTTCAAGAGTTCTTGTAGTATTGAAATATGAACAGAGATAACGCAACGACAATATTTGACTCACTGTCTTCAGCTGTACGGCTTGACGCTTGGCGTCTGTTGGTTAAAGCCGGTCATGAAGGCAAAGTCGCAGGGGAAGTGGCAAAAGAAATGGGCGTTGCCCCAAATTCTTTATCATTTCATTTAAAGGCAATGTTACATGCTGGGTTAGTGTCGGTTGAACAACAAGGGCGATACCAGCGGTATAGAGCAAACATTCCAGTCATGATGGATTTAATTGCCTACATGACAGAAGAATGTTGTAACGGTGATGAAACAGCAGATTGTCATCCAAATAATCTGAGTAAAGTCTGTAAACCATCTGAAAGTGAATAGATGTAAGTTTCATTGATAACTAATTACTTGAGGTTGCCAGAATGGGCATATTTGAACGTTTTCTAAGTATTTGGGTTGGTATTGGAATGGTTATCGGCTTAGCCGGTGGTGTTATATTTCCTCAATTGTTTTCCTTTTTAGGTGACTTACAATACGCACAAATCAATTTAGTCATAGCTGTACTTATTTGGCTAATGATCTATCCAATGATGTTACAGGTTGATTTTTCATCGATTAAACAAATCCATCGCCGCCCGAAAGGATTGGTCATTACTATTGTTGTGAATTGGTTGATTAAACCCTTCACAATGGCACTTTTAGCCGTCTTTTGCATTCGCTATGTTTTTGGTGCATGGATTTCACCTGATCTCGGCAACGAATATATTGCCGGAATGATTCTGCTCGGTGTCGCACCCTGTACAGCAATGGTATTTGTTTGGAGCCAACTAACGAAAGGCGATGCAAACTATACCGTTGTGCAAGTTGCAATTAATGATTTAATTATGGTGGTCGCTTTTGCCCCGATAGCCGCATTTTTGTTAGGCGTGACTGATGTTACTGTTCCTTGGGATACGCTACTACTATCAGTTTCGTTGTTTGTTGTTGTTCCACTGCTTGCGGGGGTTATCACTCGCAATGTTATTCGAAAGCAGGAAAAAATCGATAAGCTTTCAGCAACATTGAAGCCACTCTCAATTGTTGGCCTGGTTGGAACCGTAATTTTATTGTTTGGCTTCCAAGCGCAAACAATTATTGCGAACCCTATTGATATTGTTCTAATTGCTATCCCATTGCTGATTCAAACCTACCTCATTTTTGCTGTGGCATATATATGGATGAGAAAGTGGAAGCAACCGCATAGTGTTGCCGCTCCAGGTGCGATGATTGGTGCATCTAATTTCTTTGAGTTGGCTGTTGCAGTAGCGATCAGTTTATTTGGTATTCATTCTGGTGCCGCATTAGCAACAGTGGTTGGGGTACTTGTCGAAGTACCCGTGATGTTAACGCTTGTAGCATACGCTAATCGAACTCGTAATAACTTTGAACTAGAGCCCGCTTCATAAAGCTTGTGGTACGCTTGCAATGAGTAGCGAGTATTGCTCTAATGAATGGGTATTCAATAAAGTGAATACCCATTTTAACATTTAAAGCCTGGCTTTTGAGGTTGGATAGTCTGACCTATGTTAATTTATTGAAAGATATCACTGATGGTGAAGATATAAGGTGCAATAGACACCTATTTTTTATTACTATTGGGACAGAATTAGACTTTATCGCGAAATGTGTTCGTTTTGCGATAAATTAGCAATAATTATTAACTGGCAGATGCTGTCAGTAATGAAAACAAGGGATGATAATGAGTTCAATCCACGTATTACTACTTTGTGGCGGTGGTAGCGCCGAGCACGAAGTGTCTCTCGTATCTTCAAACTATATCGAGCAGCAACTCCAACAGATTGACGGCATTAGCTATACCCGTGTTGAAATGAAAACAGATGGTTGGTTTACGGCAGAAAATGAGCTGTGCCAACTAAACCTTGATCGCACATTACAGCTAGTTAAGCAGGCTGATAAAAAGGTAAACGTTGATTACGTTATTCCTTGCATACATGGCTTTCCGGGCGAAACCGGTGATCTACAATCGTTTTTAGATATGGCAAACCTACCATACCTTGGTTGTGGTGCAGAAGCTAGTACAAACTGTTTTAATAAAATCACCACTAAATTGTGGTTCGATGCACTCGATATCCCCAATACACCGTATGTTTTCTTAAGTGAGAATAATGCGGAGTCTCACTTAAAAGCAGAGCAAGCACTAGAAAAGTGGGGGAAGGTGTTTGTTAAGGCTGCTTGTCAGGGGTCATCGGTAGGTTGCTATCATGTTGCTGATAAAGCACAGCTAGCAACAGCAGTGAATGACGCATTTGGTTATTCTGAACAAGTGTTAGTAGAAAAAGCGATTAAGCCTCGCGAACTTGAAATCGCGGCCTATCAGTATGGCGACGAGCTTGTTATTACCAAGCCTGGTGAAGTGTCTTGCCCTGATGATCAATTCTATACCTACGAAGAAAAATACAGTGCAGATAGCCACTCAACAACAAATGTTGAAGCGACTAACTTAACCGAAGAGCAGGTTAAAGATATTCAGCAGTTTGCTCGAAAAGCATTTGTACAAATGAAGCTGAAAGATCTGTCTCGTATTGATTTCTTCTTAAGTGAAGACAATGAAATTCTACTGAATGAAATCAATACGTTCCCTGGAATGACGCCGATTTCAATGTTTCCGCAGATGTTAAAGCATCACGGACATAGCTTCACAGCCTTCCTTGAGAAGGCCATAAAAAATGCAGTGAAGTAACAGTATTAAGCCGGACAAATTGTCCGGCTTTTTTATTCTTGATGCAGGCAATTTACTCAAAAACTGCAATACTGACTTTAAGTAGATAAGGGAAAAGGGTCGATGTTAACTGAGGCACAAAAAAAATCACGATACAAATCAATGCAGTCGAGGAACTATACTGCTAGCCTGCAATTAGAAGGGATTCACCTAGCATCTGATAATGAGAAAAAGTACTCTCCTGAAGAAACTGAATCTAAACAAATAGCCGATTTAAAGTTAAGGTATGCGAGATAAATACGATGTAGAGCATGATCCGGATTGTTACCCTAATACCAGCGTCTTGGTAAACTTGCTGTCAATCCGTAATGAAGATGAACTTGAAGCCGCAGAGCGGGACTTTACCCATGTTCGTGCGACGCATTTTGAGCCTGAGTTCGATAATTTTACACTCGAATATCTACAGACAATCCACCAAACACTCTTCCAAGACTTATATGCTTGGGCAGGGAAAGTTCGTCWAGTAGATATAACGAAAGGTGAAACACGTTTTTGCCATTGGCAAAACATTGCACGTGAAACAGAAAAGTTACTCGGTGCGCTTCGAAATGAGGCTTTTTTGTGTAACTTACCACTTGATGAATTCATCGCTCGTATTGCCCACTATTATTGTGAGCTCAATGTAATACATCCTTTCCGTGAAGGTAATGGCCGTGTTCAACGAATATTCTTTGAAATACTTGCTATTAATGCAGGCTATGAAGTGTGCTGGGAAGGCATTAACTTAAAAGAATGGGTTGAAGCGAACCAAGCCGGATATTTTGGCTTACTACAACCACTAGAAATACTCTTTGCTCGAATAACACAGCCAATCGATATAGAAAAGGGTTATGGTGAACATTGGAACGATGCTCCTAAGGTGTGATAAGGCGAAAAAATATCTTAACACTAACGCACTATAACTAATGTTGTATATAGAAAGAATTTATAAGTTCATGAGGGATATTTAAAGCGCATAACTCAAGAGATAATTAGCCTTCCCAAGGCTTAGGCTTTATATACTTCGCAACTTCCTTATCGTGCCTATCTGTATTTCCAACATATTGAGCAGGCATTGCAGGGCTCTTCCAACGTCCTTGTTCTTGTATTTCGTTAATACTTAAGCCTGAGTCCGAAAGATCTTGTGCAGCACCAACCCGAGGCGATTGGCCTGAAAATAATTGTGCTTTGGGTAATCCAAGCTCATCACTTGCTCGTCGGAAGACTCGGTATATTGACGAGTGATCAAGAGGGCGATCGCCAATGTTGCTGTGTCGGTCTATTCGACGGAATAAATAGCCATCTGCGATAAAGCTTACTACTAACCAGCGTTGTAGGGCTTGAGAAGAAATACGGCTTAATGAAATTGTGTTTGGTTCAATATTAATATCAATAAGCCCATCTTCGTGAATCACTAAATCTTCTAGCATTAAATTGGCTAGTTCGCTGCGTTTCAACATCGCTTCAAACATCACAGCCCAAATAGCGACATCACGAATGTCTTTGGGTTTAATGGATAACTCAAAGCGCATGATAAGCTTTTGCAAATGTTCATCACGAAATGCAGCTGCATTTTCATAGTCGTCATGTTTTGCAAGCTGCTGCTTTTTCATTTCAAGTCTAATTTCAGACTGAGCGCAAGGGTCGGGTAAATCATGACACCGATGTATTAAAGAGATAGTTACCATGTAACGTTTAAGGCTGGCCAGCTTCCGTGTTTTAGACATTTCTTCAATGTAACGATGAACCGTATCTGCCTTTGCTGGAAGAGGTGGGATTTTATTATTAGAGCAAAAGGTAAGGAAGTTATTCCAGTCATTATTGAATGAAATAAGTGTGTTCATTGCATATTGACCGCGAGTTAAACGTTGAATGTCGTCAAATGACGTTTGCTTTAACGTAAAATGCTTTAAACTAACTTGGCGCTCACTTTCATCACTTATAGGTGCTATTTTTTTGGTCATATGAACTTTACCTAGTGCATTATAATTTTATTATTATAACAGCATGCTTTAAAATACGCGCAAATTTGTTCTATTTCACAGATTGAATAAATAATAGGCTTGTTAACAAGACAAAAAAGAACCTGAGTGCTTCAATTATCTTCAAAAGGATTAAATAAGCAATTGCTTCAAAAACAACTCGAAAAATGAGGCTAAAATGAAGAAACGTCTGTTTCACAGGGGCCATAACATAGAAAATGCCACTGGTTCACCTGATGATTGGAAAACCATTATCAATGGAGCGTCAGTTAAGAATAAACTGACGCTTGTGAAAAAAAGCATTGATTGGTGGTGCGATATGAAAACATTCATGCCACCAGAAAAATTTGGCAATACTTCTGGCCAGTCAAAACAGTCTTTGCAAAAAGCTGAAGATTATAAAGGGTTTAAACTTATTAATGATAATGGCGAACCCAATGGATGGTATGTCATGCTTGGCAATAGGTTACTTAAAGGATCGCCTATTGCGATCAAAAAACATTTAGACCTCGTTTTACTTAAAAGACAGCAACTACAGCAGCGAAACGGGTAGGGAACTTGATAGTAAAACGGCCATAAAAGAAAGGCCGTTTCACTTAATCGTGGAGTTAGTCTTCGTCGTCAGATTTTTCTACGTCAACTAAGTAATCACCAGTCAGCCAATTACGCCCAATGAGTAATTTATAATCAAGCTTGCTTCTATCTCGGAGATTAACTGCAACTTTCTTATGCTCGCCATTCCAACTTAGATCCATTTCAACGGCGTAACGACGCTCGACACCTTGTGCATTACGAATTTTACTAACTTTAACTATCTTAGCTTTATATGTAGCTTCTTCGCCTTTTTCATTAATCGATGTGAACTCAACTGTGTTGCCAACGTGATCACGCATATCATCGCTATCGCTATCATCACCAGTTACTTTAATATCTTTAGCATGAATAGAGGTTGTTTCTGCTCCAGTATCAATCCGAGCTAAGTATTCCATACCAAGTTCTTCTATCTTAATAGTCTCAACTTGGCCAACAACTGACTTTGCCTTATCATTTTTAGATTCAGCCATAACAACATTCGTGTAGCCCAAAGAAAGTAACATTAAGACAGGAATGAAAAGTTTCTTCACAAGGAACTCCTAAGTATTTGGTTTTAAAGCGTATACAGTGTGCCAATACAGAGATGAACGTTATATGAATTAACGTAATCTATCTAGAGTAGATTAGTCAATTTTAAGTAATTTTCGAATTTTTAAGCAACTATCGCCTGGTTTTTCAAATTTTAGTACTTGAAAACCAAGTGAATTTGCAGCTTCAACATTAACATCCTGATCATCAATGAATAAAGATTCCTCCGGCACAAGAGAAAAACGTTCGCTCAAACTAGAAAAAAATTCTGATTCTGGCTTTATCATTAGCTCTTTACCCGAGACTAAACCACCATCAAAAAGTCCATACAAGTTATGTTTTTCATTAAGTTTTTCAAAAAAAGCACTGCTCATATTTGTTAAAAAATAGGCAGGTAAGCCGGCGCTTAAAACATGATGAATTAAGGCTTCTGTTTCAGGGATAATTGTTAAATTATTCTGTATATGCTCAATAAAATCTTCCATTCTTGGCTCACTGAAGTGGGTACGAGCCGCAAACTTAGGAATAGCTTCTGCCATCAACATCGTTCCACGATCTAAAGACAGCCAATCTGGGTGACTTAAGACTTGTTCTAGTAGTAGCTCTTGCTCATGCTCAGACTGAGTAAACGAAGTAACAATGCGTTTTGGATTCCATTCAAACAGTACTGCGCCCAGATCAAATATTACGTTTTTAATCATAACCGTTTCCATTAAAGTGTTTCCAGAGCATCAAAAGTTCCTCTATCACTAGTTAAATAGGGGACACGCTAAAATGATTTTTCAATGTATTCAATTCGCTCCACAGTTACCAAGCTCTTGAATAGATAGTTAAATAATTATTGACCGATTTAGTACTTATCCCCACTTTATTCATTCGAACTGTGAAGCATGTCGATCCATAGACTGAACAAACTTCAGTTTTGATTCATTATCCGATGAGTCCTCGTTCACGAGTTAGCATGCCTTCCTAGGTATAACTAAATAATGCTAATTCATCAGGCTCTATTTTTTGATACTTTAAAAAAAATCATTAGTTTTTGGGATGGACGATGAGAACTGAACAAACAGATAGCAGCGATGATATTTATGATGAAAACGATATTCAACTTTTAGAAAAAGTGTTGGTAGTGACTTGGTTAGACATTTTAAATTCAGAATTTGATAAAAAAGTAATCTATGCAAAAGATTCCGAGATACCAATCGTAATCCACATAGCTAAGCGGCATCTTAATGAAAATGCAACAGTAGAAAAACTAAGAGATATTTTATTTCAAAGGCTTATAGCATTGGAATCCAATCAGTTAATGTAACGCAAGAAAAATAGCCATTGAGCTGTGCCTTGGCACAAGTAGCTGTAATATAAGGGTATTTATGTGGCCCGAACATTTGGCATTTTGATTTCATTTACTAATCTTGTTAGTATCCATACTAAGGAAATACGTTAATAGCTTCACTTAAGTTATTATCGGGTCAACAGATTAAAGAAAACCACCGAGATTTTTCAAATGAATGATAACAGCCGCTTAGTATTCTCAACTGAAACAGGCCGCATTAAAGAAGACAAGCCAGCAGCTCAACGTCCAACAGGAGATGGCATTGTTCGTATTCAACGCCAGACTAAAGGTCGTAAAGGCAAAGGCGTTTGTATTGTTTCAGGACTTGATCTTGATGATGCACAACTGAAATTGCTAGCAGCACAGCTTAAGAAAGTCTGTGGCTGTGGCGGTTCGGTTAAAGACGGTACCATCGAAATTCAAGGTGATAAGCGTGAGGTTATTAAAGCCGCGCTAGAGAAAAAAGGACATACAGTGAAGTTAGCCGGTGGCTAAACTGAGTAAGCTTGCAAAGCTCGATATTATATCGAGCTTTTTTTGTTGCTTGTGAAGTTACTTTTGGTTTGCCGCTTCAAAGGTAATAACACAGAGTGTTAAGCACTAGGCCAAATGAACATTTGCAGACGGGATTAAAACAAAAGTGTTTATTACCTATTTTATGGTAAATAGCCAATACTGTTAAATTGTACAGTAGTTTTACGAACTGACTATAAGTAAAAACAAGAAAGAGAAAAGAGGGATGACAGTTTAACGTTAATGTATTCATATCGTTATAGCTCCAAACTCTATTTAACATAAGGTACATAATGCGCACTGAGGGGTCTAAATTTAACATTTGCCGAGGGTCTTTGAGTTAGCCTTGAAACCTTTGATTTTGGAGATTCAAAATGCTCTGGAAACAGTTAGTTAAAACAGACTTTGTTGATTTATCTGCCGCGCACCACGTTGTATTACTGAAACCGTCAAAGCCAAGCCTCTTGGCTGACTTAACACGGATGTTCGGTTTGATAGCCTGACCCGATGAGTATTACTGCTATCAATCGGAAAAAACTTTAATACAACGGAAAATTTTGCGAGGCACATCATGCTGCATGAATCATTCAAACGCCTTTTCTGGCTTCATTTCGATAGCACCCAACAAGCTGCGGCTTGGTTTCATGTTCGACCCAAGACCGTTCAACGTTGGCTTTCTGGTGAAGTTGACGTTAATCCGATGGCTGAAAAACTCCTCATTATTCGTGCGCGTGGTTATCTGCCTGATGATACCCGTTGGCAAGGGTTTCGGATTGATGAGTACCGCTGTGTGATTGTCACACCCGAAGGCAGACGATTTAGTCCCAAGGAATTGGACTGTTGGGCACTGCGTTATGATGAGTACCACGCGTTAAAACGGATGTACGAGCTGGACTATATTCCGGTGCGATCCAATGTGGTCACACCGTTCCCGTTCCGTGGCGGCCGTCGGATAAAAGAGATCCAACAGGAAACGGTCAGCAAAGATAAGAAGAAAGCCTACCGTAATGTTCAGGCCAAACGCGAGAATCAAAAGTAAGCTCCCTAGCCTTGCAGCTTTATTCGTTAAGCACACCGCAAGGCTTTCTTTTTACACGTTTCAAATGCGTCTGAATTTGGATACTGGCACAAACGATAAGTTAAACAAGGATGAAACAATGAGAGTCATTTATTTATTTCTCGCAACTGTCATGATGTTTGGTTGTGGCGGAGGTGATGATAATGAAACGAACGAGCAGCAAGGAACAAGCACAACGAAGGCTCAATTTAATGGCCTTTATCAATCAGACGATGCCGTTATGATTGTCGATATGTATCAGCAAGGCCAAGTTATTGCCTACGACAGCAGTAATACCATTTACTCATTTGATCATGTTTATACCTTTAGCAATGAGCTACGTTTACATGGTGTTCAAGTTACATTTGACGGTGGTTTTGATCACTTCCCCGACCAAGTTATAACGGTATATTTTGAAAACGATATTGCTCACGCAGCTACAATAGTCAATGGTCAATCATTCGTGCATGACTTTAAGCGTCAGCCAGCCACATTATCGTTAGATGATATGGTTGGCACACATACTAATCAAGATACTGGTGAAACGTGGGCGATTGAAAGCGATGGTACTTTTACTGTGAATGCCTATTGCACCTTAACTGGCCAATTATCACCAGCAGAAAACTATTATCATTCATTAACAGCTACGGCATCAGCGTGCCCTGATTCAAACTTTGATGGTGACTACCAAGGAATGGTGTTTAGCGTAACGATCCAAGGTGAAAAGTTTCTAGCTGGTGCTGTGTATAACGATGAAGGAAATTACATGTGGGGTTATGTACCATTACCGTAGATATTAAAAAGCCCGCAATTTGCGGGCTATCGTATATTTATGATTTCAATTGCTCTATTGCTGTCTCTAGATAAATCTCTTTAACTTTATCGCCATTTTGAAGTTTTTTATGGATTCGGTGCATTGAATCAGTAACTTTATCGCTACCTTTATTTGATTCATATAATGTTGAAAACTGTTTTTCTAAGTCAGTTTCAATTACGTTATCAGTAATATTCACTTCAGAACCGCTTCCATTAGGCATTGTATTTTCAGCGATTTGAATCAATGTATACGATATTCCTAAAGCCAATACTTTGAAAACCCAGAATAAACCAGCAGACACTAAAAATGATAAACCAGCCATAGGGCTTACTTCAGCCATTGTAACTACACCGGCAAGAGCAATAAGTCCGATAAGAATATTGGTAATAATATCAATGCCGGAAAGTACTTTCTTAAATTGAATTACTTTTTTCATTTTCATCTCATATTAATAGTAATTCTTTAAATTATAATAAAATCAATGCTTAACAGCAAATAGTTAGAGCTTAATGCTCCTACTCAAACTTTGAAATCCGTTTATCATGGTGTTCAAGGGTTTTCTTAATCCACACAATATCCGTTTTCATGGCTATACCTGTACCGAAAGCCGAAAAGAAGCCCGTTGCCGCAGCACTCGCACCGTTTGGTAAACATCCATCGAAGCCCCCTAGCCTTTAATTTCCTTGCGAACCGTATCGAACAAACCGATAAACGCAGCGGCTAACATTGGAATTGTTCCGCCAAGTTTATCGATTGGCCCGACGTTTCACTGAGTTGTGCTCTGCGGGTTTAATTTCACGTAAGCGCGGTCAGCCTGGCAACCACCGTCATGATGACAAACTAAAATTACAAACACTGGCATTGATCCATCAGCAGTATGCTGACTTTGGCCCGACACTCGCTCACGAAAAACTGAAGGAGCTTCATGGTATCCACGTTTCCGTTGAAACTCTCCGGCAATGGATGATTACAGATGGCTTGTGGGTATCTTACGTTAAACGCAAACCTCGGATTTACCAACCTCGTCATCGCCGAGATTGCCTGGGTGAATTAATTCAAATCGATGGCTCCCATCATGATTGAGCGGCTAACCCAGTTTGGCCGTGTATTGAAAGAGTTAAATATTGAGTTAATCTGCGCCAACAGCTCACAAGCCAAAGGTCGCGTTGAACGTGCGAATAAAACGTTACAGGATCGCTTAGTAAAAGAAATGCGATTACAACACATTGATACCATTGAACAAGCGAGTGCCTGGCTCCCCGACTTCATCGCTGATTTCCCCGCATATTATCCTAAAGACATGCATCGGCCAGCACGAGAGTCAGTCGACGAACTTGATGATATTTTCACTTAGCAAGAGCTGCGCAAGCTCTCTAAATCACTGACATTTCAGAACGGCAACGTTATTTATCTAATTAATCCGACAGAACAAAGCCGGTCTGATTGTCACCCCCGAAGGTCGATTCAATCCGAAGGAATTGGATTGTTGGATGCTGCGTTATGATGAGTATTATGCATTAAAGCGGATGTATGAACTGGACTATGTTCCGTTTAAAGTTCTTGTTAGGCATTAATTTGACGGATAAAACTAATTTCGTCTCGAATACCTATACGATTTCCATCTGGATCATAGATATTAATCGTTGAGCCCCAGTCACTTTCAATGAACTCAAAAGGTATATTTAAGCTTTTTACTCTCTCCAGTGCCTCGTCTATATCAGAAACATTAAACCTTAATTTTGACGGGCATGTTTTAATAGATTTACCAGAGGGTTTAGCGAAACCTTCAGTTTCTATCATTAAGTAGCAGGAACCAAACTCGACACAAGTTAGCTTAAAGTCTCCTTCAACTTTCGAAAACATAACATTTAAGCCAAGAGCACCACTGTAAAAAGCAACACACTCATCGTATCTTTCAACGTTTAAGATTATTCCATACCTTTGAGTATTCATATGTACCTTTAATGCCTAACGACGTGTTAAGGGGTGAACAACGTAATACCGATGATGCCCCGCATACAACCTTAAACGCTAAAACCACCGTATAGTAAACAATGCCACGCGTTGCGAATCACTCTAAAGAGTTTGTTAGGGCTTGAGACTCTCAGCTATAAACTTGCTACCCATAGACCCCATTATTAAGCCTGAACCTTTGTTGATGTTTGACTTAAATCGTAAATAACTGGCTTGCGCCTTTGGGCTTGATAGCAAAATAGAAACTATGAAGTACCATGAAAAATTCAAGGCAAACACGCCAATAACTAATATTGATGTTGTATGAACAGGAACTTTAACGGGTAACATGGCTGCAAACACACTGCTAAATACAATTGCAGTCTTTGGATTACTTAACTGAGTCGCCAACCCAAGAACCACAGCCTTAAAATGAGCTGGTTTGCTAGGCAATTCTACATCAGCAGAAGCAACTTTGCTTTTGCTCGCGCGCCACATTTTCAATCCTAGATAGCATAGATATAGACCTCCAAGAACTTTGAAAGCCACGTAAAACTCAGGCACCGCCTCAAAAAGTGCAATGAGCCCCATTGAGGCAATAAATGCGAATGTACTCGCCCCCAAACCCAAGCCTATAGAAATACACATAGCTTCAGTTCTAGATTTTGACATGGCTGTTTGCGCAACCAAGATAAATGATGGACCTGGCGTCATCGCGCCAAAGAGTAACAGGGTAGCTATTGGCAGTAGAAAAAAGTATTGCTCCAACATTTATAATCATCTCTATTCTAATTTTCGTGGTGAGCCCTAACGGCTGGGATAAGGTGCGCCACGGTAAACTCACCAAGCGCCATACCAAAGCCGCCGAGTGTAATGGGTCACCTTGATTGCTTTGTTATGAGCCAGTAAGAAACGCATCCTCTTGGGCTTTAACTTCCTCGAGCGTCTTTCTTGTATACGAAGAAAGTAGATAATTAGGTTTATGCAACTCAAAAAAAGTCATAACATCTATCAGTAAGTTCATGCACATATTGGGAGTTAGCCAATCAACACTTTTCGTATTGTATTTACCCATCTGTGTACTTTTGTTGTGAACAAAGTGATTTCTTGACAATTTTAAGGAAGTTAAACGCTGCTTGATCTCTTGGAACTCAGAAGCATCGTCACCAATGACTTTATTCACTATATCTTCAAATTCATCATCAAGTGTTCTGTTTTCCACTTTATCGGCATAAGTCTTTGATACATTTACTACTGAAAAATCATATAGAAAAGCTTCAATAGCCATCCCCGTAAAAACTGTTGTAGTAATTGTTCTATCGAAAAATTCTGGAAAATTTTCCGATATTACTTTTGGTTCAGGATAGCCTCCAAAATCATCAAACATCACCCTGATTTCATGGCAATAGTGCTTATATTGAAAAGCAACTATGCGAATAAGCTGTCCAAGCCCTGAAGCTCTACTTTGATAAAGAATATCGTTTTTACTTTCTAGCATACTACCTCTGGCTCATAACATTTCATTTCGCGAAATGGATACGCATATTTATTAAACCGGATGATATTTAATATAGAGATAGTATGATTTATATACTTTAAAATCAATAACTCACAGCGATTGCTGTGAGTAGTTGCGTCATTCGAATGTTGCAGCAGCAACTAACACCGTTTGGTAAACATCCATCCAAGGCCCCTAGCCTTTGATTTTCTTGCGAACCGTATCGAACAAGCCGATAAATGCAGCGGCTAGCATTGGAATGGTATAGCCAAGTTGTGCGTCAGTTTCACCAATGGTCACGGTAACAAGATCACTATCATTTTCGTATTTACTCTCATTGCTGCAGCCAATGAAAAGGTGACAGTGTAATGCGCTATGTATCAGCTAATAATGTGATATTAGCCACAATACTTTGATTATTAACCAACACTAAAAAATCGGGAATATAATTAAATTATCTATACCCCTACACCTTATGTACATCAAAAACATGGAGTTAGTTGGTTAGCATGATTATTAAATTTTTCATTTCATTACTTATTCTTTTGCTATCATTTTCGACAATTGCTAATGATAGTAAGAACATTACTATTCATCTCGAGAGTGATTCCGATAAATCAGTATGCAATTTTTATCACAACACGATTCAGCAGCGCGAATTAATGATGAAAAGCATTAATAAAATTGAAAAAAATAAGAAAATTTATCGATGTTTATCTTCTCTCCCAGAAGACAAATTTTCATTTTGCACGATTAACGGAATAGATTTTCAGTCAGGAAAAGGAGTCTGTAACGTTAAGTTGAAAGATAAGAGATTTAATCTTGAGACATCATCCGTTGATGGAAATGTGAAATGTACCTTTTTCTGTTCAGGTGTGGCCTTATAAGGTAGGTACTAGATAAATGTAGTGCCCTACTTCATTGCCTTAAGGCCTGGCTGAGAATGGCATTAAACTCAGCTATCTATTGAGCAAATATAGGTAGTAGATTGGTGATGGTGTAATTTTAGTTACTATAAATATTAATTGTTCTATAACAAAGTAAAAGTTATAGTGCATCAGGTAATGGTATTAGCTTTGCGAGAGCATTACCCTATACAAAACCGCCGACTGATATATAGCCGGCGGTTTACTGTATTAAGTTGTATCGTGTGTTAGGACGAGACGAACATGCGTTTGGTCAGTATCTATTACAAACCTTGCACGTATTGAGCATTGGTACGAACTTCAACTAAGCTATCAAGTTGCTGTTCTGAACCTTCAACACCATTGATTAGGCCTTCAAAGTGTTTAATTAACTCAACCTTGTCTTGTACTTCTTTCGAACCCGCGCCAATGTTTGTAAGGTCAATGAAGAACTCATCAAATAAACCAGAAAAGTCTTTAACCGCATCGTGATTTAAGAACTGCTCATGGTTGTAAATACTTGGGTAACCACCTTTTTGCTTATCAACAGCGAAAGAAATCCCCTTCACGTTGGTAATTGTCGTCGCTTTTTCACACTTCAACATACAGCCAGCTTCAATGCTTGGTTTGTTACAACCCACCGTTCTTTGGAAGAAGCACTGACGGCTCGTCATCATCAGAATTGGATGGTAAATGCTATAGAACAGTTTAAAGTTCTCAGGACGAGTTATATGACGAATCTGACCTTTATTGATCTCATTCGAAATGAAGGCACCGGCACAGTTCAACTCTTCTTTTAACGTTACAAGCGCATGTGAGTTGGTCGTATTCATGAATGGGCCTGCTACCCACTCAATGCCCATCTCATACGCTTTATAAGCAATACCTGTATTGTTAGTTACGATACGTGCAGGCTTAACCTCTTCAAGGACACGTACTGCTTCATCGTAATCTTTACCGATGAGTACCGCAGGGAACCATGGGATAAGGCGTGGGTTAGCTGCTAGAATATCGATGTATTTATTACAACGCTTCTTAAAGCTTTCAGGCAACTTAAAATAAATATCCGCTTCAGTCACATCGCACAAGTGAAGATCTTCCACATCTGCGATAAGGATAGAAAGCGTTGGTGTTTCGTTTACCTTCGGGTGTTTAGGTAATGCAGGCACATCAACGTGTTTGATCACTTTCACCGAGCCATTCAAGATGAAGTCAATTTCATCTTTCAATGCCGAGACCTCTTTTAGAGGGATACTTAGCCCAGCATCTAATGACTCAAAATCATGTTTTTCAAGAACATGCACTGCACTCTTTACTGATTTGAAGCGCTTTTCTAGTAATTCTTGTGTGATCGCTTTTTCGCCTGCAGCAGACAAAATAGACGCTGACTGAACCGTAAACGTTTCAGAGTCTGAAATAACAGATACGACAAAAGGCTGACCAAGTTTTGCGCTAAATGAAAGCGTCAGTGGCGTCTTGCGGATATCAAGGAATTCAATTTTCTCACGCATCTCTTTACCAAGCTCATTTTTTGAGCTGTAGAGATTATCCGTGACTTCTTGAATTTGAACGACAGAAATAGAATCAATTTCAGACGCTGCTTTATCCACTGCATAGTTCAAGCTGTTATCACGAGGATTATCGATGAACATGTCTTTCGTTAAATTACCTTTAAGGAAAGAGTTAGTGAAATCACGGTTAAACACTTTGTGCAGGTTTGAGTCGTCTTCGATTAGCAAACCGCTTTCAACAAAGCTATCAATCTGTTTACGCCAAGTATCAACAACCGTGTATACATAGTGAGCGCCTTTAATGCGACCTTCTACTTTTAACGAATCGACTTTAGCATCAACCAGTTCAGGTAAGTCATAATATGCAGAGTTATCTTTTAGGTTCAGTGGGAATTTGTTGCCTGCATTGGTAATTTCATATTCATCACGGCATGCTTGGCTACAACGGCCACGGTTACCAGAGTTACCAACACTAACTGAGCTCGAATAACACTGACCTGAGAACGCAATACATAACGCACCATGCACAAACACTTCGGTGAGTACATCATGATCGTGAGCCACTTCAGTTAGCATTTTGATTTCAGGAAGGTTCAGTTCTCGAGATAGGTTCACTCGTGTAGCACCAATCTTAGATAAGAACTTAATTTGGCCTTCATTATGCGTGGTTAGCTGAGTAGAAGCATGCACGTCTAATGACGGGAAATGCTTCTTAACTAGGTCGAATAAACCTAAATCTTGAACAATAATGCCATCAAGCTTTGTGTTCACTAGCTGGTTTAGTAGCTTACAAATACTCTTGATTTCATGTTCTAAAAGAACAACGTTAAGCGTTAAGAACACTTCACAGCCATATTCATGAGCAAGGCGAATAACACCATTCAATTCATCCAGCGATAAATTGGACGCTCGGTTACGAGCATTAAACGTGTCTAAGCCACAATAAACCGCATTTGCACCAGCAACGATGGCCGCTTTAATTGCTTCAACATCGCCACCAGGGGCCAATAACTCTATTTTCCTGCTCATTCTGAACCGCTCACTTACTTAACTTATAATATTTTTGAGCGCGTATTCTAACGACATCACCAATTCATTACCACAGATCTAGCTTTTATTGACTTGAATCAAGTTAAAATTCTTAGGAATGACGTTGAAAAATAGAGGCATGCGGCTTAAATCTGGTAAAAAATTAAAAATCACTTTGCTATTTGATAAACGGAAGTAACAATAACTGAACATAACGACTTCACGAACTCCGACTGAGGGAACAATGTCACTACCCATATTATATTCTCTTCGCCGCTGCCCTTATGCAATGCGAGCCAGAATGGGCCTACTACTCGCAAAACAGCCAGTCATGCTACGAGACATAGTAACCCGTAATAAGCCATATGAACTACTCGCGGCCAGCCCTAAAGGCACCGTGCCAGTGATTGTGCTGAACAACTCACAAGTCATCGATCAAAGCTTGGATATTATGCTTTGGGCGCTCAACTTAAACGATCCGCAAAACCTATTACGTAATAACCTACCAAACATAGCGGATGACATTCTAATGTTAGTCCGGAAAAACGACTCACAGTTCATCCCATTATTAGAGCAATACCGAGCATCGGCACGTTATCATAATGACGATCTAGAACAGCGCCGCCAAGATTGTGAAGTACTGATTGCCCCTTTAGAAGCACGACTATCTAATCACAGTTACTTATTTGGGGATTCACCGAGCCTAGCAGATTACGCCCTGATGCCTTTCATTAGTCAATTTGCACGTGTAGAAAAGAAGTGGTTCGTTCAATCTGAATATAAAAATATCGCTAAATGGTTAAAATCCCACTATGAAAGCACGCTATACACCAAAGTCATGAAACAATACCCTCAATGGATTGAAAGCCAAGAAGAGTTCTTATTTGAATAAAACTCTCATACGATCACCGTGTTTAATGAAAAGTGGCAAAACGTTAGGGACGGCGAATTCTGATTGTTGCAGATAAAATCTAAATCACGGTATACCAACACATCAAAAGAAACTAATTGTTAACATTTCCACTGAAAGTTAATGACTTTTCAGTAGCGATTAAATAATTCAGCATTAGTCATTTTTAACTCATAAACAGCAAAAAAATCGACTTTATACGCTATGAAATTATTAATTAGTAAATCCTGATGCCCAGATATGCATACATRATATATTGATAATTAGAATAATAATAGATTATTACCCTGAATTAACAATCTAAC
>NZ_JAKJSJ010000154.1:0-629 GCF_050336715.1 Photobacterium makurazakiensis | reverse complement strand
GAATATACTCATATATTATATGACCAAACATAAAAATAAAGACAAAGTTAAAAACTTTAATTATGGCAATTTCTTAAGTTCATCGACTAAATCGTTGCTAAATTTTTCAATTTGTAACTCTAAATTTAAAAACTTAGAGAATCCATCTTTACGATCATTCTTAATCATTGCAATTAACGCTTCTGCTGGACTACTAGAAACTTTAGTTATAGGAAAATTAATACGTTTCATTAATTCAAAGATGACTTTAACAATAAATGAACTAGCACTTTTACGAAAATTTGGTATAGATATTCTGCGTTCAATAGTTAAACCGTAGTCACATCCACGACCATCTTGCTCTAAAAGATATGAATACTTACGACGTTTTAGTGTAGATACATGGGCATGAACTCTATAACCAACATGTAAATCTGCATTATCATAGATTTCTAAGCCTTTATGGCGATCATCGTAAATATTTTGATACTCAATATTATTTTCAATTGCATACTTCACAATAGTTTGATCATTACCATGCATAGCAATTCGAATGTTAGAGTCTTGAAACTCCAACTTAAGACCTTTAATAAGAGTATCAAACGAATTTAGATAATCTCTAGCGTAATGTGGGTCAGATACAACTATAT
>NZ_JAKJSJ010000153.1:0-645 GCF_050336715.1 Photobacterium makurazakiensis | reverse complement strand
TTACAAGTAAATGCGATATTGAAAACTATATAGTGAAATATTGATGCTTTAATATAATGGGCTCTCTTCAAATAACCACATTTTCTCTGCGGACTCTGATAGCCATAAAGATTGATTTCCCCAGTTTGCTACTTTAAGAATGACGTGGTTATCATTCGCTGATATACGAACTTTTGTTGTTTTGTTTCTGATTGTTTGTGTTGATGTGATTTTTCTGTTGGTAAGTACGAGAGAATTTTGATTTGTTTTCTCTTCGAGTTTTAACTCAAAGGTTCCATTGTGGCTAGAATTAATAATGTTTTTATTAGAGCCATTTTTGTATGAAATTGAGCCTTTGTATTTTCCTTTATGTTGATTATTAGTTGTAAGGTGATTGAAGCGGTGCTTTTTATTATTTAACTCCAATATAAAACTAGTATTCTGAGTTTTTAATAGTTTATCATCCGAAACAGTATAATTGGTAGCTAACATCATAATCCCATATGATGTTATGTTTTTATTTTTAATTTCTTGCTCTCTATTCAACCAAAGGCTAATTGCTGTTGGAGAAATAGGTGTTAACTTTTCACGTGGGACTATTTCTAATACTGGACTTACGATCGTATCACAATTAGAAGTTTTTATATTTATGGGACACGTTATAAC
>NZ_JAKJSJ010000152.1:0-668 GCF_050336715.1 Photobacterium makurazakiensis | reverse complement strand
AATAATGGTGCGCGTGGGAGGATTCGAACCTCCGACCGCCTGGTTCGTAGCCAGGTACTCTATCCAGCTGAGCTACACGCGCACTAAATCGGTGTTACACAACRATAGTTACTACTATCACTGCTTATCAATAATGGTGCGCGTGGGAGGATTCGAACCTCCGACCGCCTGGTTCGTAGCCAGGTACTCTATCCAGCTGAGCTACACGCGCACTAAATCGGTGTTACACAACAATAGTTAMTACTATCACTGCTTATCAATAATGGTGCGCGTGGGAGGATTCGAACCTCCGACCGCCTGGTTCGTAGCCAGGTACTCTATCCAGCTGAGCTACACGCGCACTAAATCGGTRTTACACAACAATAGTTATTACTATCACTGCTTATCAATAATGGTGCGCGTGGGAGGATTCGAACCTCCGACCGCCTGGTTCGTAGCCAGGTACTCTATCCAGCTGAGCTACACGCGCACAAATTAGTTCAAACAGCAATAGTCAATACTATTACTGTTCATCAATAATGGTGCGCGTGGGAGGATTCGAACCTCCGACCGCCTGGTTCGTAGCCAGGTACTCTATCCAGCTGAGCTACACGCGCACTGATAATGCTTTATTTATCGACCAGTTATGGAAGATACTTATTAACACCAATACGATATACATCTTGGTA
>NZ_JAKJSJ010000025.1:0-89994 GCF_050336715.1 Photobacterium makurazakiensis | reverse complement strand
GTGCAATGTGTAGTAAATACTTTCTTGCAAAATAAACCATATAATTACATTATATCAGTTGTCTTTCTTTGCTAGAACTGTAGCATATTATTGCTTTAAACTTTTGAGTTAATATCATGAACCCATTTAATTTCGACAAAATAATATGGCCTTGCGAATTACCTGAACAAGTCAAAGGGTACCTATTAGACATATCTAAATATAAGAAAGGGATCTCAAGTTTAGATCTAAAAAACAGTCACATATCAAAACCAGGCTTAATATATGTTATTCATGGTAGCGCTTCTTTTCATTTTTCGACAAATGATTACCAACTCAGTGCAGGTACAATAATGGGAAGAGGAGACTGGCTTGGTGCAATGTCTATAAAGTCAAACACTGAGCTATTCTTTCATATTGATGAGATCGAAGACTTACATATGTTAGTATTTCCAGAAAAGCAACTAGTTGAACTTGCTGATAGTAACCCTCAAATTTATAAGCTTTTATATTCAGCTGGTCAATACATACATAAAATATCTCTACAATCAGTGCTTTCCTCTATTCATAATAAGATTCAAAAAATAATTTACTGTATTCTAGAGATAGAATTGAGACAAAAATACATCGAGGGTAATGAAATACTCATAAAAATATCACAAACACAATTAAGTGCTATTAGCGGTGTTTCTCGATGCCGATTAAATGAATCATTAAAAGAGATGGAAGAACAATCACTTATAAAACTTAAAATTTTTCTTCTCGATAAAGTCAAACTTCAAGACGTACTATTAAACATGAATCTAATGTATAGAGATGAAGTAATGAGTCGATAAATTAACACCTTCACCTTTAACCCATAAGATTACCCCTTAGCACACTTACAATGCAAAGAGCATATCTCAGAATCTAACTAACATATAGTCCTCCAATTTCATTATCTATCATCACTAAAAAAAGCTAAAACTGGTTAACGGAAATATTTATATGACATTTTCGTCTGCATAAAGACTTCAAATATGCCAATAACCTTATCGCTCCTGTACCAAAAACCGTAGCGCCGACAATTTTCTCACTATCCATATCAATCAGGATGAGTAATTGATCTAAGTATTACGCAGGAAAAATTGTTGTTATCAAGGCAGAGATTACAGTAACTAGTGGTTCTAATTAATCTTTATAGTTTATGCTCAGCAGGAACCCTGTCATATGGCATTTTATACGCCTTTGAATATATTAATTATTCTCAGAAAAGATGCTAAAAGACGATCAAATGCCTCTCTATTCAAGATGGTGTGTTGATTTACACACATCTCCAACTAAATGTGACACATTAAAATCTCAGTATTCAGATAAAATATGAATCACTACCTAAAGAAAGTATAAATCAAATGATGATATTTAAATTCAAAGTAAGGGCTATAAAATGAAACCAAAAGCTGGAACAAAACGACTAGCAAGCAAGCCAGAGAAGTTAATGTTATATCACTTCGTAGGATGTCCATACTGCTCTATAGCACGAGAACCAATTGATAGGTTAGGTATTAATGTTGAGCTTAGAGATACTATGAAAAATCCTCAGTACAGATCTGAACTTATTACTGAGCGTGGACGAGGAACAGTTCCGGTGTTGAGAATTATCAATAGCAATGGAGAGGAAACATGGATGCCTGAATCAAGCGATATTGCTCGTTATTTAGAAACTAATTTTAACATCTGATGATAGCCCACTAGTAAACTATAAAGACTGATGATTTTACACATAGAATATATGCAAGTACACATTCATCAGTATCTACAACACAGATTATCAACTAAACAAATATTATAGTAAGTTTACAGAGTAAATATACACGTCAAAGTTTCAGTAACTGAATTAACTGATAGGTACTACCATGAAAAATATAATCCCAACAATTATTCTAACTGCTATGTTTATCCCAAGCTTGGTTTCTGCACAAATTCGTGTAGCTGACACACATAATGGTGTATGGGTAAGCGTTTATGAGAATAACGAACCTGTATCGAATGTATCTGTAACAATTGCAAATGTACCTCAAGTAAAAGAAAGCTATATAACAAACTCAAAGGGTAAAGTATTTATTCCTATGACACTTGAGAGTTCTCGTTCTTTAAAATATAAAGCAACGACAGCAAATGGAAACACATACTCACGTTATGCTTTCCATTCCACAAACAAATAATAGATTAACTTAGCAATATTCAGCTATCAATGATAAACCACCAGCGCGGTGGTTTATTCATTACAGTGGCTATTAACTGCCCGCTCCAGCTTAGTAAGGGTGATTAAGGCTGAGTCAAAATCATACAACGTAAGGTTTTCGTCCAAGTCGTTCATCATGCCAGAGAAGGGAGTACAGTGCGGGCTATCCTTCATCTTCTCAAGAATTTCATCAGCAGTTGTATCATTACTCTCTACACACTCTCGAAGTTGACTGATAAGCGACAATATCTCAGAATACTTTGTTGCTCTCCCCTGATTTAATCGAAGGCTATTACCCAGCTTTGCAGTATCATAATTAGGCTTAATCGAATTCGGTACTATCCACTTTGCTATAGTCTCATACATCAACTCTATATTAAGAGGTTTTGAAATATGACCGTTCATACCTGCTTGTAGCACTTTATCTTTATCTCCGACCATTGTATTTGCCGTCATGGCAAGAATCGGGATATTCTCAAACTGCTTAATCTTACGTATTTCGCGAGTCGCTTGATAGCCGTCCATGACTGGCATTTGGCAATCCATCAATACGCAGTCAAAATCTGCAATTACATTGAGTATGTCCAATGCCTGCTGTCCATTTTCGGCTACCACGACTTCCATTTCAGCTTGATGTAGCAATTCTTTTGCTAATTCTTGATTAATATCATTATCCTCAACTAACAAAACTTTCATGCCAACCAACTTCTTCATGACATCATGGCTGGAAGCAGCCCGCTTTAGACTCAAGGGAGTGACATCAATCTGTTTACCGAAAGCATCACTGACCACTTCCAACAAAAAGCTCGGCGTGACCGGTTTGGTTAAAATTGATTGTATCTGCAGACTACTCTTATCAAGTTGATGCAGCATTTCGTCACGGCTATAAGCCGTAGCCATGATAACTATCGGTGTTGAGCTTTGATAATGTTCCTGTAACCGTCGAACGACGCTGATACCATCATTCTCTGGCATTTTCCAATCAAGCAATACAAGCTCAAAAGGCGTCGCTTGACTTTCTTCACTTACAATCACATTTATAGCTTCGTAACTGTCATTCACTGACTCCGCAATAAGCCCAAAGCCTTGTAACATTGAAGTGATCACTTCAGCAGCACAAGGGTTATCATCGACAACCAATACACGTAAACCTTTAAGTTCATCAAGGTGCAAAGCCCTCCTTGATAAGGCTTTGCTATCAATACCTAATTTGACCACAAAGTGAAACGTCGCTCCTTCGCCTATTGTTGACTCTACCCAGATCCGACCATCCATCATTTCTACAAGTTGCTTTGAGATCGCTAGACCTAAACCGGTCCCTCCATACTTTCGAGTTGTAGATGAGTCAGCTTGGCTAAAACTCTTGAATAACCTTTTGTTTAATTCTTCATCAATCCCTATCCCACTGTCTTGCACCCAAAAGTGCAACTCAATGTCATCGTTATTACGGTTTTTCTCCTCAACACCAATCAATATTTCACCTTTATCTGTAAACTTGATAGCGTTGTTTGCGAGGTTAAGTAATATCTGTTTTAGACGTACCTCATCACCAATCAAGTGCCTAGGTAAATCTAATTTCATAGAGAATACCAGCTCGACCCCTTTTTCTTCAGCAATTAAACCAATCAAGTTAGCTGTATTATAAAAAATGTCTTCTAATCTAAAACYTCTTTTCTCAATTTCTAATTTACCGGCTTCAATTTTAGAAAAGTCCAAAATATCATTAATGATACTCAGTAAATTATCGGCGCTGCTGTGTACCTTCTCGATATAATTTCTCTGTTTTGGATCTAGATTAGTTTGTAGCGTTAAGTGACTCATGCCAATTATGGCGTTCATAGGGGWTCGAATTTCATGAGACATCACCGCTAAAAAATCGCTTTTTGCCCTATTAGCTTTATCAGCTTCATCAATCAGTTTAAGTTGAGCTTGTTCTGCTTTTTTTCTTTCGCTAATATCACGTGAAAATGAGTTAAATATAAAACTGTCATTTTTCCTTATTGGTGTCATCGATATCTCAATGGGTATCTTTGTTCCATTTTTATGCCAAGCACTCATTTCGAGTCGGTTATTATTGAAAAAATCCCGTCCTGTTGCTWGAAATTCAGAAAACTGAATTAAATCCTCTTCAACTCCGACATCAATAATATCAAAAATTGATTTTCCCATTATTTCTTTTTCAGTCCAACCATAAGTCAGCCCTGCATGCTGATTCCATTCTAATATTTTCCCTTTACGATCAATCATTATAACTGCATCAAGAGCAGTAACAATCACCTTACGCATCATTTCTTCGCTCTGCTTTAGTTCACTGGTTCGAACTTTTACTTTCTCTTCTAGTTTATTTTTTTCTACAAATAATGCTTGCTCTAACACCAACTTGGATTTATATGTTTGTAAGTAATCCAGTATCAACCCGCAAAATGGTACAGCATAAGCGATTATCTTTAGAAAGTGAGCAATATTAAAATGGCTATCAAAAATAGCGACTGACCCAAACGCCATATGCAACTCAGTCATCACCTGTGGAATAAGGCTAAGCCAAAGTGCTTGCGTAAATAATGAAGGTTCACGGTGGTATAGCTTTGGATAAAGCCAGAACCCACAAATCAGAAACAAGCATAAAGGCCCAATATCCCATGGTCTTGTGATTAATGCATCAGGGTATATTGTTTGTGGCAACTCTGCTTGCGTCGCACAATACACCACAATGGCATATGCAATTACTCCGAAAGTTACACTGACACCAAGTACAAACGATAAACTGGCTTTTTGCTTTCCTCTGAGCAGTAGCAACGTCACCCCGGCCATGGTTATTGTTGCGTTGAACAACCTAGAGATAGCCCAGGTAAACGGAATAAAGTCTTGATTTGGCGCAGTTGCTGAAATGAGCCTGTCGGCAGCAAGCGTATGAAATATGTCTAGGCAACCTGCTGTAAATAAAGCGACACCGATGATGGGTGTCACCACATCTTTTTTTATTTGAAAGTGGACAAAAGCCAGAACAACGGTCACAACCGCGATACATATTGACGTCCACTCGAGCAAGGTATGTATAATGCTGCCAGACAAGACGTAAAATAGATAATCTCGGATTTCAGGTGAGGATAACCCTTCGACTCGAGCAACATCTAATGATGCGTAGTTTGAGCTAAAATCGACACCCGCAATATGCAGTAAAAAGGGGAAGATCGAGATACTGATGATAGCCCATAAAAAATGAAGAGGAACCTTTGGTATTAACTGCTTCAACTCGTTAACCCTTCTCTTTCCATCTGCGGAGCAATTCAATATTTAGAGGTTGTGTAAACACATCATCAACGCCCAAATTCCTACACTGCTGGTAATCAATTTCAAAGTCTCCATTAACGAGAAGGAATACCCTGATCTGTTCTCCTTTCGAGCGCCTAAGATCTACTGTGAACCTTTTAATCTCCTCTTTATTTTCTGTTGTCATGGTTATGAACACATATTTCGGATCATGGTTATTGCTCAACGATGACATTGCTTTTAGATAATCAGGAAAAAATACTACTCGGTAATATTCTTTAAGTTGGCTTATCAAATTGCGAGTTGACGGTGTCGCTTTCTCAATAAGAACTAGTGTTGGTTTTCCTTCAATTCCACTAGAAACGGCATGACTTGTAGTCGCATCACTCTTCTCTAACTGATCTATAACAGACTGATTCGTAGATATCAGTTTACATTGTTCAATTAAATGGTTAGAGAATAATTCAACTTCATCGACATGAATAGAATTGGAGGATTTCAATAACAGTTCTAATCGTTTGGCTCTATTGCTTAAATCATCAATACCAAGATTACTTGCTGAGCCTTTTATTGAGTGAATGGCAGTGAGCACCTCCTCAAATGTCATATCTTCAATGCTAATCCCTTGCTGATGTTTCTCGACAAATCGACAGAGCAATTGAATATATAAACCTTTATTATTAGCGCACCGTTTCAATGCTGATGCTGAATCCACATTCGGAATAAGCCAATTACTCTGCGTCCCCTCTCCTTCTATCATTTTGCATCCTCTATCGCTTATTCAGTTACATGCAATGATTTAAGCTGTAGTTTAAGTATAACCAAGCGACAGTAAATATAGTGTTTACGCAAGATAGAATTATTTAGTTTGTTTTTCATTACCTTAGCATTGAGCTGCACTTTTTGTTTTCTTTTTCTCCGACAGATATACCCAACTAATGTCACTCTCGATTGCACACAGTTAAATTACTACAGGCAATAAATGAGAAATCACCAAGATGAGTTCAGTCAGTCCTATAAATCGGAGCTTATTGATAATGAAGGAAATGTATATCGATACACCATATGTAACCCAGCCATAGGCAAAACGTTTTCTGCTATCGGCGGCGCATTTGTTGGCATAATTTCTGTTGGCCTAGCTGAATTGCAAGAGTATCACCTCGATGCCGTGTTCCCACACCAGTCGCCGTTGCAACATCCATCTTTGTCGTCGTTCTGACTTTAGTGATAGCGTCAGTTGGTCACTTTATTAAGTTTGCAAATCACGATGGTGACTCACTAAATCAGGTGGTTAACATCATTCTGTTTACGGTGCCTGGTGTCATCGTCGGTGGTCAAATTGGACCTAAATTACTGAAGTAATTCCAGAAGGAAGCGAAGATAGTTTTAGATTTATCTTGTATAAGAAAAAAGCCAATCTTCAGATACAAAAATACACGCAGTAAAGCGTTAATTTCAATGACATAAATTGGGAGTGAAAACTGGAGCGTGCAGCGGGAATCGAACCCGCATCATCAGCTTGGAAGGCTGAGGTAATAGCCATTATACGATGCACGCTTATTGCTGTTGGCATTGCCAATCGGTGATAAGCTTGAACGAGATAGATAATGTCATATTGAGGATTAAAAGAAAGCACTGCTTTCCCAACTGTGACGAACATCACAAAACACAGGAATAACCGTTTAAAAAACAACCAGATAGAGAAGGTCGATATAAAATCGACCTTCATTAATGCTAATTAGAAGGTGCTATTTAGAAGAAGGATATTCTCCTTCATTCTTTATTTGGTTAGTTATTGTCCAGTGTTCGTTCGGATCATATGCTTCATCACATATATCCAGTGAAAAACCCATGTCGACGATTTCTTTCAAGGTTAGATTATCTGCCAACTTGGCAATGTCGCCTGACTTGTTACGTAGTTCCATATCGGTCGCCCTTCATTACCCACGACACCTTAACTATAGTGGTGAAGCGCTAGAATTTCCTTTGCTGATTCTAGCGAGTCAGCCTACTGCATAAAAAAACGCAGACCTCATTATGAGGCCTGCGTTGATCTTACATTAATGTATTTTATTAAAATGAAACCAAACGTTAAATCAGTTCCCAAGGCCCATTAGCGTTACCCGGCTGATCACCTTTCGTCCACCACTTAGCACTGTATTGTTGACCATTGAAGATCACCACATCGCCACCGTTGTAGACTTTAGCTGAACTCCAATCTTGAACACTGCCATCATCAAAGGCTTCCCACGCGCTACTTGTTCCTGGTTGCTCACCTTTAGTCCACCATTTAGCAGTGTACTGAACACCGTCAAATACAACAGTATCGCCGGTATTATATATAGTGTCCGCGTCCCACGTTGTGTTGCCACCCGTAGTATCTGCAACAACAGTGACTGCAATTGTCGCACTGTCTGCCGCTAAGCCATCTGATACGGTCACGACTAAGTCAATTACAGTGTCAGTTGTAACCGTTGGTGCTGTATACGTGATATCAGCCCCCATCGCTGTAACAGCAACATTACCGCTAGAAGCAGTGTAGGTTAATACATCACTATCGGCATCGTCTGCACTTACGCTGATCACCACACTTTGGCCACTATTTACAGAAGTGCTAGCAGGTGCCGTTAATACTGGTGCCGTATTACCAACAACCCCAGTACCCGTTACATTCACTACAACATTACCAGACACCGATTTACGACCGTCTGAAACCGTTACCGAAACTACTTCTTCAATATCAACCGCCGTATTAGCAGCTTGGAAAGTCACAGTTGCAGTTCCATCACCGTTATCGACAACTGTCGCATTTGAAGCACTGAAAGATAGCGCATCGCCGTCTACATCCGTTGCCGATACAACAAAGCTAATTACCTGACCAGCATCCGCAGTTTGAGCCGTTGGCAAACTCAGTACTGGTGCATTATTAGGTATTACATCTGCCGAAAAAACACGGTCAATCGCTTCCGCGAGTGGCGAGCTCAGCTGCGTACATTCTTTCAGTTTTGTACCACGATTGATAAATGTGCCTTCACACTTAATGTCACCGTGTACCTGCCAAACAATTACCCCACCAAGGTTATTATCAACAATGTACTGAGCTTTTTTCTCAATCGACGGTACATCATCATAACTTAGGAAGTACTTCCCTTTTACGGCATAAGGCACTTCGGCGTTCACATCCCATAAATGCTCCCAGCCAGACGTTTGCTGAATGTAGTTATAATTTGGTTGCCCTTCAAATTCTTTCCAGTTATCTAAATCAACCGCTGATACACCGGGGCCATCAACACTGAATGTCACAGCACGCTTATCTGTCGGCGCACCAACATAAGCTGTGCCTTCAGTTGTTTGAACACCACGGCCATAGAATGCAGCACCAAAGTTTATCTTATCTGAAGGGATCCCCTTAGCGTCCATCCACGCGCGCAGGTAATCCAAATTTAAATCAGGGTATTCTTCTTCAGGGTGTGAATATAACGGGGCATTATGACCTGTCACATTAGACCAACCACCATTTAGGTCGTAGGTCATCATGTTGAAGTAATCCATTGAAGCAACAAGACGTGGCCAGTTATAACCTTCTAGTTTTGCCGTTGAAGCAGAGAACGCAGCAGTCAGCAATTTATTCGGGCCAATGCGCTCACGAATATCTTCCATTAACTGCTCAAAATTACCATAGTCCTCTGGGTTACCACCAAAGTTCATACCACCAGTGCCTGGGTATTCCCAATCGATATCAATACCATCAAAGCCTAAGGCCATTAACTTATCGACATCTTCAAGGAACCGTGCCTTTTTAACTGGATCGGCAGCCATTTCAGGGAAGTGCTTTGACATACTCCAGCCACCAAGTGAGGCCATAACCTGCACACCTTTTTGCTGAGCGAGGTCAATCAAGCCCGGTGCACCACCCGCTTTTTTCAATGGGATCGGAAATTGCCCCGTTACACCAGTTGGTTCATGCAACCAACCACTTCCGCTCTTAACAAACCCCTGCTCTTGTACTTTAAGCAGTGCATCAGCCTCCCACGCTTCGTTGCCTGGGTATTGGTGAATGTACTCAAGTTCACCCCATAAAATGTGTAGGTCCCAGCTTGAGTAAACGTCAGGATGAAGCAATGGACCCGGCTCTTGAACAGCATCAGGTTTATAGATATTTTTATTTCGTAAGTCGCCGCTATGTAAAGAACCGTCTTTAGCGACCCCAAAGAAGGAGAAGTTTAGGATTGAGTAAATATCCATATTTACATTTAAATGAGTCGCTTCGCCTTTAACGCTAAAACCTGCGTTAGTGCCTTTCCATGCTTCCCATTGAGTAATATAACCAATCACATTTTTGTCATGTGTTGGTGCAGCTTGAGTGTTAGCAGCAATCCCTGCTAGTAGCATGGCTGACATTGCGCCAGCCAGTTTGCTAAGGTGTAGTCCCTTTTGCATTTTATTCTCCACGTAATGGTTAAGTAAAATTATTCAATATCAAAATGGCTCATTCCGGCCTTGTTTTCGTTGACGCATTAAGTGTTAGCGAAGTTTTTTCGTTTCGCGAAGGGAGTGTTGATTTTTGAAGGGCAACTCAAACTTAAATGTAAATGAATTGTAACAGATGCGCGTTAAATCAGCTCTTCGTTCAAATATCTGTTTGTTATTTGCACGTTCTTTTACGATAAAAAAGAAAGGGGAATAAAGAGCCGATACTCATCTTTTAAAGATATTTACTTAGATCAATTAAAAACAACAATCTCACTAACTTTGATTCCTATCTATAGTGTTAAAAGTTACTATATTGTTTTTAGCTAGCTTCTTTTTATTACAGGGATTGAAGAATGATAAAAAATGCCACTAATCAATCTCAGGGCATGTTGTTGTTCCAACTTACAGCGTTACAATCTTTTGCTATTGGTACATTAAAAGTAAAAGAGATTGTGCCTTATACAACGCTTACTGCAATACCACACTCTCACCCTACCGTACTTGGTGCTGCAAACTTACGTGGCGACACATTGCCTGTTATTGATATGGCAAAATCCATTGGCTACCCGCCACTAGCAAAAGATGAATTAAAAAATTGCTACATTATCATTACTGATTGTCGTCGTATGTTGGTTGGGTTTTTAGTTCGCGGTATTAATAAAATTACCGAATGTAACTGGCATAACATTGATCCCCCACCAAGCGCATTGGGCAATAATGTTTTCGTCACGGGTGTTACAACC
This sequence comes from Photobacterium makurazakiensis, assembly GCF_050336715.1. Lineage (NCBI taxonomy): Bacteria > Pseudomonadati > Pseudomonadota > Gammaproteobacteria > Vibrionales > Vibrionaceae > Photobacterium > Photobacterium makurazakiensis. The sequence continues at coordinate 79,305 of NZ_JAKJSJ010000025.1, read as the reverse complement.
GTTGAAAATAAATTGGTTCAACTCTTAGACGTTGAATTAATTTTATCTAAAATATTCCCAGATGCACCAGATAGCCTACACCCGATATTGACTGATGTTCAAAGGGAAGTACTTCGTCCCCTAAAAATCCTATTGGTTGATGACTCCGCAGTAGCACGTAAGCAACTATCACAAGCATTAGACAGTATTTCTATTCCTTACTTCATTGCAACCAATGGGCGTGATGCGCTTGAAATGCTAAAGCATGCAGCCGAAGCCAACCAGCCATTTGATATCTTAGTCAGTGATATAGAAATGCCCGGACTAGATGGCTACGAGCTCGCTTTTGAAGTGCAAAATAGCGCAATACTCAACGATGCTTATATTATTCTGCATACCTCCCTTTCGAGTGAAATTAGCGTTTCGCAAGCCCACCAAGTAGGGGCTCATGAAGCACTGACAAAATTTGAAGCCAACGAGCTAATCCATGCGATGCTGCGTGGTGCAAAAATGAAAGACACCGCCGCGATTGCCTAAAAGCAATGACTGATACACGCTGAACGCCAAACCTCCCATGGTTTGGCTTTTTCTTATCTTAATTTGAATTTTTTCCTGCATATACCCTACTTTCTCCCTGGTTAGACTAGCTTTAAAACGAACAGATCGTTATTGGGAGGCACTATGGGCGACTCACTTATATTCGGAATAAACTTTCTTTCAGGTTTATTTGTTATCTGTATCGGGCTCGGCGTGATCGCCGTGATTTACATGTATATCACCGATATTCGGCAGCATAAGCATGCAATAAGGCATAACTATCCAGTAATTGGTAGATTCCGTTATCTATTTGAAAAACAAGGCGAGTTTTTTCGGCAGTATTTTTTTGCAATGGACAGAGAAGAAATGCCATTTAACCGAGCGGAAAGGAGCTGGGTGTATAAAGCCGCTAAAAATGTTGACCGTACCTTGGCCTTTGGTTCAACACGTAGCCTAGATCCTACTGGCACAATTATGTTTATGAACTGTGCCTTTCCAACTTTAGAAGAAGATGCCGTTGCACCAGCCCCAATTACTATTGGTGAAAGTTGCCGTACCCCTTATACCACCTCATCCATTTTTAATATCTCAGGCATGAGCTACGGTGCAATATCGAAACCCGCGGTCAGGGCACTTTCACGAGGCGCGAAACTTGCTGGTTGCTGGATGAATACAGGAGAAGGCGGATTAAGCCCTTATCACCTTGAAGGCCAGGCGGACATCGTTTTTCAGATCGGAACAGCAAAATATGGCGTTCGTGATGAGCAAGGAAAATTAAGTAAAGAAAAATTGATTGAACTGGCCAGACACCCAGAAGTTAAAATGTTTGAAATCAAAATAAGCCAAGGCGCAAAACCAGGGAAAGGGGGTATGTTACCTGGCCGAAAAGTGACAAAGGAAATTGCCAAAATACGGGGGATAAAAGAAGGCCAAGACTCCATAAGCCCTAATGGTCATCCTGAAGTTAGAAGTGTCGGTGATCTACTCGATATGATTAACTTTATAAGAGAAGCGACTGGTAAACCTGTCGGCTTCAAATCAGTAATTGGATCATTAAATTGGTTCGATGATTTACTCGATGAAATTGATAAAAGAGGCCAACAGAGTGCGCCCGACTTTATTACTATTGACAGCGCCGATGGCGGTACAGGTGCCGCTCCCCAACCTTTAATGGATTATGTCGGCCTTCCCCTTAAAGAAAGCCTGCCGCTAGTTGTTAGTCGGTTAGAAGCACATCAACTTAAACCGCGAATTAAAATTATCGCATCCGGTAAACTTATCACCCCTTCAAAAGTCGCATGGGCTATCGCTCTAGGTGCTGACTTTGTTGTATCGGCGCGCGGCCATATGTTTGCACTCGGTTGTATTCAAGCATTGCAGTGCAATAAAGATACTTGCCCTACAGGCATTACAACGCACAACAAACGGCTTCAACAAGGGTTAGATGTTGAAGATAAAACCATTAGAGTCGCCAACTACAACAAATATATACATTATGGTTTAGGTTTAATCGCGCATTCCTGCGGGGTGAATAATGCTAGGCACCTCAATAAATCACATATTCGAATAGTAACCGAGAATGGCCTCTCTGTAGCGTTAGAGAAACTCTATGAGCATCATCAATAGGCTACACTCTAAGAACCTTTAATAGTGTTAACAAAGGTTGTGTATGAAATATCTCTATATTGTCGGGCTGTTAGTATTAAGTAGTTATTCGTGGGCTACTGGCGGCGGCCTTGGGGGGCTCCCTAGCCCAACGACACCATTCATGACAGTTGCAGTATGCCTTGATATCAACGGCAAACCCATTCCAAAAACCCAACATCTAAAACAACAGCATCAGTGTGAAACGACAGGTAAGACTCAAATAGACAAAATTAACTTGAAGTAGTCTCACACTATTAAAGCCCTCTTATTTTGGAGGGCTATATCGCGCATGTTTTGACTTAACATTGACATTCTTTTTTTAAGAAGTGGCAAAGTAGCGCCGCTTTTATTTATTATGACAAATACACAGAATAGTAATCTCATGTTTAAGCTACGAATTATTGCACTTTTTTTATTGGCAGCCTCATCATTTGTCAATGCATCGCCAGAGTTACTTCTTCCAACTGAAGCTGTTAATGAGCAGTTTGAACTGATAGAAACCGTTGAGGTTACGGGCGACATAAACGACAGCCTTCAACGACTTGTCGACTCCTCTCTTGCTGGTAAGACCAATGAATTTTACGTTATTAAAGATATATCTGAAGACATCAGCAAAGATACATTAACCGTTGTCATTGGCCTTTATCGACAACCATCTAACTCATTAAGCACAGCGATGAATCTTATTTAAATATTGGAGGGGCTATTACCCCTCTGCTATATCACCAGCAAACACTTACCCCGTAGACAGGGTTGTATTTAACTTTATGTGTTTTTCAAGCATTGAAGACAACGTTTTTTTACTGACTGGTTTTGAAACAAAATCATCCATACCAGCATCAAAACACTTATCTTTCTCTTCTTTTACCACATTAGCTGTTAATGCAATAATGGGAATGTGCTCCCCTTCACCTTCTAAATGTCGAATTGCCTGCGTGGCCTCGAAACCATCCAATACGGGCATCTGACAATCCATAAAAATCAAATCGAAAGCGTGTTGTTTATAAAGATCGACGGCTACCTGGCCATTTTCAGCGATAACAACTGATGCTCCCAGCTTTTCAAGCATCATCTTGGCAACTTTTTGGTTAATGAGTGTATCTTCAACCACTAGAATTGCGACAGACGCTTCACTGTCTGCGGCCCCATCACGCTGATTCGCAGGCTGATTCATTTTCGTCGTTTGTGGTTTTGTTGGTTTATTCTCTGTCATAGATGACGAAGATGTAGAACTAACCGACTGGAAAAATGCCTCTGGTGTAGTTTGAGAAGGTGATATTGATGACGCATCGTCACTCGGGTACGCAACGCTTCTATTATTTGTCGATATCGCAGAACCACGCGATGCCAATAGCTGCTGTATTGACCATTTCAAATTACTTTCTTTATATGGCCTTGCTAAATATGACGTAATCCCCATCAATTTAGCTTTTTTATCATCGCCAACATCGGGGGCTGCTGAAATCATCATTATCTGAGGGCATCGGCTCGAGAATTTCGTTTTTAAAAGATGTGCTAACTGAAAACCGTCGATATCTGGCATCACTTTATCAGTAATAATGACATCATATGGTTTCTTTTCATCAATAGCTTTCTGAACTAAGCTAACCGCTTGGTTGGGGTTTTCACAACTGGTTGCTAATGCACCAAGCGCATGAAGCTGTGCAGAAGTAATCCTCATATTTAGCATGCTGTCATCAACTAACAGCACGTTCAATTTATCAAAGGCGTCTTTTTCATCGTGCGACACCACATGCTCGCCTGCCACTAAGTCGAGTACAAAGTAAAAAGTACTACCTTTACCCTCGGAGCTTGAAATCGATAGCTCTCCCCCCATTAGCCGTACCATTTCACGGCCAATTGCTAATCCAAGTCCGGTACCGCCATATTTACGTGTTGTACTGCCATCGGCTTGCTGGAACTTATCAAAAATTGCTTCTCGCTTGTCTTCGGGAACACCAATACCACTATCGATAACCTCAAAGCGAACTCGACTGCTCAAGTCTGATTTATCTTCCAATTGAATATGCAGGTGCACATAACCATGCTCTGTAAATTTAATTGCATTACTCACGAGGTTATTCAAAATTTGACGTAACTTAGTGGCGTCCCCTAATAGAATAGGGCTAATACGTTTATCGACAGTACATCGGAATGTCAGGCCTTTTTCAGCCGTTCGAACCATAAAGAGAGATTCGACTTCTTTATTCAGTTCAAACAAATTCAATGGCATGGATTCGAGCTCTAACCGACCTGCTTCTATCTTAGAGAAGTCTAAAATATCATTAATCAAATCAAGTAATGTTAATGATGATGTATGCAACATATCAACATACTCTTTTTGATCTTTTGTCATATCCATTTCTTTCATCAATCCAGACAACCCAATAATGCCATTCATGGGAGTGCGGATTTCATGACTCATGTTCGCCAGAAACTCACTTTTCTTGATATTGGCTTCTTCTGCCGACTTTCGTGCTTCCTCTAATTGCTGATAGTTATCTCTAATGTGACTAACCGTGCCGTTATATTGCTGGGAAAGCGTGGTTATCTCATCATTCATCCATCGTTTCGGTAAGCTTATCGGTAAGGGGACGTTTTGATCATCAAACTGCGTCACTGCTTTCGACATTAAGGTTAATGGGTGAACCAATAAACGGTAGGCAATTAACAGGATAAATACAGCAATGATTGAGATTTGTATTGCCTGCCCTAATAGGAGCAGTAAAAATTTATCAAACAGGCCTTGGTATACCATTTTTAGATCAGATTGAAGGGTTAGCGTTGCCAATGCGAACGTTTTATTACCGACTTGATGATTCATCGTCCAAGACTTCTCAACTTTCTGATCGGTCAATTTTGTACCAAATTCAACAATCACCTCATTTTCGTCTCTGATGACTAATGACGAAATTGTTGGGAAGTGCATGATCCCTTCTGCTTGAGTTAACAGTAGCTCGCGGTCTTCAACCCATAGGCTAGAGGTTAGACCTGAAAAAAAACTTTCATGAACTTGTTCAAAGCTCGAGTCAATATCTGACAGCTCATCTTTATAGTCTAGATAAAGACTGAATGATGTCGATAGTAATGTAAATACTGAGCTAATTAAGACAATGAAAAACAATAATTGCTTAGATAAGCTAACTTTTCTTTTTAATTTGGTTCGTTGACACGTTTCGTTCATCCTAAACTCGCATCTTATTATTACTCAACTACCATAATAATAGTCGCTCGAATTGGATAGGTTAGTAAGGAAACTAAAATGTTGAAAAAATCTCTCATGTCAATGGCACTAATGTTATCTTGCTCAAGTTTTGCTGATAAAACAGAAGCTATCAATTACTATGTCATCGCCAAACAGGCCGCTCCCTTCCAAATAGAAGAAAACAATAAGCATAAAGGTATTGTTACAGATATTGTCAACGCTGTATTCGAAAACAGCCCGTACAATATTAATACTCATACTTTCCCATTCAATAGGATGATCACTTTGCTTGAAGCAGGTGGAGAACCAAATTGGATCACTTATGGCAGCCCTAACTGGGGCGGGGTCCAAGCAGAGAATCTCTCAGATATTCCCATCTACAATGTTAAGCACGTACTGGTAAGCAGCAGCAAAAAGTCACCGACATTCAATTCCATGAGTGACATGGAAGATAAGGTCGTTGTACTGCTTCATGGCTTCGATTATCCACAGCTCATTCCCTACATTGAAGGAGGACAAGTCGAGGAACTCCGAGTTAAAGACTATAGCGCTGCTTTTAGGGTAATCAAAAAATTGCCTGGTGATACTGCATTTATCGAAATGGAATCTCGTATTAAGTATAATTTAAATAAGCAAAACCAGAAAACCGAAGATTACAAAATTCAATCCTTTAGTACTGTCATACCAGATTATCCTATTTATTTAGCATTCGACCCAAATATGGATCCAGAAATACAAAGTTTTATAAACTCACGTTTATCTGAATTAAAGAGTGCAGGTACACTTGATAATATCGTGAAGCCTTACTTTTAATAAAAGTCTATTCTAACAAAAAATAAAACCACCACGAAAGTGGTGGTTTTATTTTCAAAATAATTTAATTTAAATTCTACTTAATAAATGCGTCATCGAACATATGGCCAAGTTTAGATGCTTTTGTTTTTAAATAATCGCTATTATGTGGGTTATTCCCTTCTTGAAGTGAAACTCTTTTATTAATCTTAATTCCAGCACTCTCAAGTGCCTTCACTTTTCGAGGATTATTAGTCATCAAATCAACTGATTTAATATTAAGAAAGCTTAACATTCCACGACAAAAATCATAATTTCGCATATCAGCGTCAAAGCCGAGCGCTTCATTAGCCTCAACCGTATCAGCACCATTATCTTGTAAGTGGTAAGCACGTATTTTGTTGATTAAACCAATACCGCGGCCTTCTTGGCGTAAATAAAATAAAACACCACTACCTGCACTCACAATATTTTCCATTGCTCTTGAAAGCTGAAACCCGCAATCGCAACGAGCACTAAATAAAGCATCACCAGTTAAACATTCTGAATGCAAACGAATTAATGGCGGCTTATTTTCATCAAGCTGACCATAAACCAGTGCTAAATGCTCTTTTCCTGTGGCCTGCTCAACGAAGCCATACATCTGAAAAGTTCCCCATTGGGTAGGTAGTTTGGCACTATCGACAAACTGAACTAAGTTATAAGGTTCGATTTCCGAAAAGTAATCCCTTACTTCCATAAGGATTTTTCCTAACTCATTTTGCCCTTTACCGTCTCCGCCATCGCCCCAATAATTATCTTTATGAGAGTGTTCAGTCAATAAATTATCACCAGTGCTGACTAGCAAATGTGTTAACTGACTATTTTGACGAAATTTTTCAAAAACAATATATCGCATAACTGCATGTCTAACATCCATCCAGTCTTGCTTTACTTTATCAGCATATTTTCGACTTAAACTAAATGCTTCATCTGGTGTTTCGGCGAGTAATATTTCTTTCTGAATACTAGGTTCTTCAAACTTCTGGGCTTGATAATAATGCTCACTGGTGGGCCAAACTTCATTGCTTAATAATATAGGGCTTGGCGAAAAGTTAGATAAAAAACCATGTACTTCGTCAGGTTCATAGAACTGAATTTCGTCAACCATCTACCATACTCCTTAAATAACCAAAGATACTATGGGTAAAAAGCATTTATTACTGCCTGTATAACCATACTCTCAAGTATAGTTAATATAAGTAGATAGCAAGTTTTTTTAGCACAATTTTGCGACTAGGATATTTCAGGACATTATAATTACAACAAATATTTATAATGCCTTTAAATTATACAACTTAAATGTGAGCATATAACCTATAACATATAAAACCAATTTCATATTATATGTAAGGTATAGCATTCGTTGCTTCATGTTTAGATGAATAACTTAAACCGTCACTGACCCAAAGAAAATAAAATTTACGCTGAAACAACAGGTACTCATCCGTTTTCTTTACCACTTTAAAACGATACTTTGCACCTGTAAGCCCTATATGAGTTCTCATGCTATCCTCCGCTGAATGTCGAGAACAAGATCTAGAGCGTCAAAATATCATCAACAATTTCTTAAATGGACACATCTTCGTCAAAAAAACGCCACAGCACGAGTCACTTAACACTTTCAACAACGTACTTGCTTTTTTTCATACTAAAACGGCACTTCAAAAGTGCCGTTCTAACAAATATGCGTATCAGGTTACAAGTTATGCTTGGTCATCTTCTGCAAGAGTACGCTTGCCTGTCATGAATGCTTCTAGCAGCTCAGGAGTCAGCTCACCAGCTTCTTCAAGGCGTTTAAGCTCTTCAACAATACGCTTTTGCTCTTCAATTGATGGAATTGGTAATTCAGCTTCTTTTTCAATTCCCTCAGGAATACTTAGGTTATCTAGCATGGTTTCACTCTTGCATTCTTAATAAAAACTCGGGTTAGTATAACCCCAGCGAGTTCTCGGTGGTAGTTTCAGTGGAAGTTACTTGTTTATAAATGATCCACCGCAAAAAATCACACTAACCAATCATTTGAGTGTCGACCATGATTTCATACTCATGCCCATGCTTGTGGAATACAAACAATTCAATCTCCCCTAATTTAGGGTGTTTGAAATGATAATGACCATCAGGGAAATGAGTACTACCATCGCCTTGAAAATTAATCACAAAGTGTTCAACTAATCGTCCTAAGTCATCCATGCCATGGCGCTCGAGTGTTGTCACACTTTGGATGACAAATTCACCTTCAAGTCCGGACTGATCAAATAATCGTACCGATTCACCAGTCAACTTCTCTACATTTTTAAATGAAAGCGGATTCATACTAACTCCAAGCAAGCATATAAGCTTAAGCCTATACCAAATTGTGGCGCTTGGAAGTCCAGTTAGATAACAAAAAAGGGGCAAAAGCCCCTTTTCGTTCAGTATGAGATCATAGGATCATTCAACTCACTGAGCTGGAAAGATTATCTTAATAGTTGTCGTTATACTCCGGAAATTCTTCTCGCTGCCTTACAATTCGGCGTTTTTTCTTTTTTGATTGCTGCTCAAAGTCTTGAAAGTTATCTTCAATATCAAACTTCTGCTTAGACTTCAGCCCTTTGGAGAATTTTTGATCTAACTTAGCCATGCTTGTTTCCTGAAACCATTCCAGAGTAAATAACTAATACTGATTAATTGCACACTTGCAACGATAACAGCCAATAACAACACATCGTTACCGACTGTTATTGCATAGTAATATTTGATTATGACAAAAATACTAAACAATAGCGGTCCAGCTAAAAATAGTAATGTGACCAACAACCAAACAATACCATTTGTGATATACATCTCATGCAACCCAACATAGAAGGGACAGCGCTGAGCATAGGCGACCTAGCCAATTTATGTACAACGAGTATTTTTTATCAATTCAACAAGCAACTTTAATGACTCACACACTCTCAACTAGTTGCTTAAACGGTACGGCAAGCATAGATTCAAGTAAATCAAGCTTTTCGCTGTCTTCACGCCAAACCAAAAACAAAGATTGCTCCATAATTGGTGCATCTTCGACAGGAAACAACAAACCATCCTGAACACTTTGTGCAATCACTGGCGAAGGTAAATAGCCCGCACCACCACTATTGATTAAGAAATCAAGCGCCATTCGGCTTGAGTGAGTATGCATTATTGGTGTTTTCTGCAACGCCGGAATACGGCTCTGCTCAACAGAAAAGCGAGTACCCCAATCTAAAAACACCAAGGGAATTGATTTAACCTTTTCCATGGTGCAGTTTGGCTCACGACTCACTAACTGCAACTGGAAATCTTTCGCTTTAGTTACTTGCAGGTTTTCAATTTTGGGCGGCTCACTGGTTATTGCTACATCAATGCTGTTATCAAACAGCTTTTTTGACATCCCCTGCCTTGGGACCGATTCAAGGCGCAAAGCCAACCCCTCAACGTCACGATAAATTCGACTTATCCAGTCTGAAATGCCATCAAACTCCCAAAACATGGGGGATGCACCAATCGTTACTTGCTGATTATGGCTGTCACTTAATGCCACATCTTGTTTTGCCCTGCCCCACGTTTGTAATATTGCTTCCGCGTACGGCTGTAAACGTTCACCTGCAGCCGTTAAATGCACATTCCCCCGTTGTCTTGAAAACAGGTCGTTACCTAATTGCGACTCTAGCTGGCGAATGCGGAAACTCACCGCGGACTGGGTGAGAAAAAGATTATCTGCTGCCCGTCCAAAGTGGCGTGTTTTTGTGACTTCAAGAAAAGTTTTGAGTAATTCAGTATCCACTAGCGCTCTCGATAACGAAGAAGAATGAAAAGGGTAATAGTACACCGAGTACTTATGAAGTATTAATCAAATATTCTAATCGTGACAACGAAAAACATTTGATTTACTTCCCCCCTATCATCGATGAATATCTGCGAAAAATCTCATCAGGAAGCATATTCATGAGAAGTGTAGGCAAATTTTACGACGATAATAATTTCCCACGAGGCTTTAACCGTTCAGGTGTATTCACTATTAACGAAGCGCAATTACTTGAAACTTTTGGTCGTACCATGCGCGGCCTCTCTGATGGGTCACTACTGCCAAGCAGTGAAGTCGAACAACAATTTATTGCTGAAATACTAGGGCAGCAAGAAATTCAATCTGGTTACGCAAAGTGTTGGTACAAATACATCACCAAGACTTCGACCAAAATACGCAGTTACACCCTTTGCGTATCACAACGCGCACAACGTGGTCGTTTCGAAGACGACGACGTCTTAGAAGCAGATACCGAAATCGATATCTGATAAATAAAGGTGAAACTTTTTCACCTTTAAAAAACTGAATTAATTATATCTAAGCCATCCACCTTCGTGCGATGGCTTCTTTCTCTTTCCTGTCAAAAACGACAGACATTGGGCTAATGCTATGAAGATTTGTTTTGTTATGTACCCGTGGGACAAAGTTGAGCCAGAAAACGATTCAACACTACGTCTTATTCATGAAGCTGCACTACGCGGCCATACGGTGGCCATTACAACACCCAATAAACTCACGATGCGCCACAGTACTGCAATCGCATTTTGTAAAGTACTAAAGCAAGGTGATATCTCGTTAAACATTCCAAGCTTCTATCGCAAAGCGGAATTTACTCGAGCACAGTTACCATTAGCCGGGTTTGATGTGATCTTCATGCGCGCTAACCCACCGCTCGATACGATGGCGTTGAACTTCCTCGATTCTGTTCGTGATCATACCTTTATCATGAACGATATTGATGGACTACGTGTAGCTAATAACAAGCTTTACACCACCTCACTGCCAGATCCGAATAACGAGTTTATTCCCGTTACTCATGTTTCAAAAAGCCGTGACTACCTTGAGCGTGTTTTAGATGAAAGTACCAATGATCGCATGATCCTGAAACCATTGAATGGTTATGGCGGTAAGGGCGTTATTCTGATCGAGAAAAGCGCTAAATCAAGCGTGAAGTCATTATTGGATTTCTATATTGGCGACGATAAGAACTATGTGATCCTGCAAGACTACATTGAAGGGGCTGAGGCGGGTGATGTACGCATCATGATGCTAAATGGTGAACCAATTGGCGCGATGCGCCGTGTTCCCGCTCAAGGTGATGTGCGATCTAACATTCATGCCGGTGGTAAAGAAGTTAAGCACACCCTAACGAAGCAAGAGCTTCGTTTATGTAAGCACATTGGTCCGAAACTGGTCCGTGATGGCTTGTACTTTGTTGGCTTAGATGTGATCAACGGGAAGTTGGTCGAGGTTAACGTGCTTAGTCCTGGGGGCATTACCCGTATTAACCGCTTAAACCGTACCAAGCTACAAAGTAAGGTGTTGGATTTTGTCGAAAGCGTTGTTGTGGCAAAAGAAGTTAGCATTGCGCGGAAAAATGAGTTCCGTCAGGTGATCGCCGATGCTACAACTTACTGAAGCGGAAGTGCTGGACAAGATCCAGCACCTTACCCCATTTGAAGCACAGCTAAACGATGGAAGCCTGACCATTCGCATCAGTGAATATCAGCCTTATATTGCAACGGCAATTCATCACGGTCACCGCTTACGCGGTGATCTAATGCCTAAATGCCAATTAAGTGAAGATGAGCGCTATTTTGAAGAAGACCCGTTTACCGGTGACTTCATCTCTTCACTGCCAATTGTGCTGCAAGCTGAAGACTCACGCTATGAGTATGATCTTAACCGTGATCCAGAAAATTGCATTTATGATGAAGCGTGGGGCAAACAAGTTTGGTCTGAATCACTAACATCTGAGGAGCGGTCAGTATCACTGGCAAAGCACAGTTGTTATTACCGTATTCTTGCGTGCTTAATTGACACATTAGAGAGCCGATTTGGATTATGTCTACTATACGACATACATTCATATAACTATCAGCGCATCGACCGAGACGTACCTGTGTTCAATTTAGGAACGAAACAGGTCAATACTCGTCGTTGGCATAAAGAGATCAAAAGTTTTGTTGATAAACTCGCAACCGTAGAGCTGCCAAATATTGTCGTCGACGCAAAGGTGAACGATGTTTTTCATGGTATGGGCTACCAAGCCAACTTCGTAAAAAGCAACTTTGCCAACACGTTGATCATGCCGTTGGAATTAAAAAAAGTTTTTATGGACGAGAACCGAGGTGAAAGCTTTCCCTTGGTTGTCGAAAAAATGAAAGAAGCCATGAAAACGGTAATTACCGAGCATGCAGCAGAGACGATTCTGCGTCGTACAAAGGTAAAGCGACTAACCAGTAGCCATGTGTTGGCTTCTACGCTGCCGCGTGAAGTACTCAAGCTTGATCGCCAGTTGTTTTCAATCGCACGAGGGGTAAATACACTCAGTTATATTAACCCGACGAATATTAAACAGGAAAAACGCCGGTTCTTACATCGCTCACATGACTATCTGCCAGCTTTTACTTATCGGCAATTAGATCTAGATCCATATAAGTTCCGAGAGCAACTTTATCGCTTACCGGTTGAAGATGTTCGTGATGCTGATATTCAGAAAATGTACCGTAAGGTAATTGATCAACTCGCGGTACGTATTGACCTATTAACCAGTATTGGCACTGATGAATTTTTATATAATTCACTGCGCTATTACGGCCAACCGGATCAATTAGATATTGCCAATGCGAACTTCATATTGCACTCACGTGAATATGAAGCACCGCTTGAGCCAACAATTTCAGCTAAAGAGGCAATACAAGCGTTTAAAGCCGCAGCAGATGACTACGGCGTAAAATGTAGTGTGGTTGGATCGAAACAGCTCATCGCCCGCGCGATGGTTAGTGGGCGTAGTATCAAAGTAAACCTTGGTTGTAAGTTTACCCAAAAAGACTTAGATGCCCTTATTCATCACGAATTAGGTGTTCACTTAGTCACCAGCGCGAATGCCGATAAGCAGCCGCTTAAGGTACTCAAACTGGGGTTGCCGGGGAATACCCATACTCAAGAAGGGCTGGCGATATTATGTGAGCATTTGTCAGGTAGCTTCCCGCTGCATCGACTAAAAACACTCGCTTTACGCGTAGTCGCTGTGGATATGATGGTACGCGGTGAAAGCTTTAACGATACCTTCCACCTACTAAAACACGACTATGGACTTAGCGATGATGATGCATTTACGATCACGGCTCGCGCCTATCGCGGGGGCGGGTTCACGAAAGACTACTTATACTTGAAAGGTTTAAAAGACGCACTGCATGCGTATAAAAGTGATGATTTAACATCATTATTTGTAGGAAAAACAGGCTTTGAGTTTAAACCTTTACTTGATGAGTTAATAACACGTGAAATCTTAAACAAGCCCGCTTTTTTGCCTAAAGCATTACAGCTTAAAGACAATAGTGATCCGGTTATCGATTATATGCTCAGTTGCATTAAATAGCAGGACTCTGTACACACCAACAACAAGCCGCTTGGGTACTTTTATTAAAAGTAAACCAAGCGGTTTTATCTTCAAAGGTATTGATTCAAAGGTATTGATTCATCGGATAAGGCGCTTAACGGTTATTCATGGCAGTCAGGTGATTCATAGGTAATAATCGAAATTACTGCACCGTCTGGATCATTAATCGCACACATTCGGCCTACGCCGGGAACATCCATCGGCTCATAAATAGCTTTACCACCCGCCGCAACAACTTTTTCGAGCGTAGCATCAACATTATCTACCGTGACATAGGTTCCCCAATGATTAGGAATATGCTCATAGCCTTCAGGCTTAGCCATCACCCCACCAACGGGCTCTCCGTTTGCCTTTAATACATGATAAGTGCCTTGCGGCATCGGCATCGCTTCAACTTCCCAACCAATCGTTTGGGTATAAAATTCCAGCGCTTTTTCAGGATCGTCTGTCATTAATTCAGACCAGCTGAAGGCACCGTGCTGTTTGAACAAGTTCGCCATCGTCATCTCCTTGTTATTTAATACTGCGACTTCTGAGGCTTCAAATCACACTGAGCACATTGCGTTTAGTCATGTGATATAGCACCCTAGGCCATTGCTGCAGGTATAACATTATTGAGTGTAGCTAAACTCACGGACAAACATGGAAGATATTAGTTAATTGGAAAACTTACTGATAAAGCAGGCTTTTAATGCCTATAACAGCCCAAGCCGTAATAATTTTCAGCTACATGGTGAACAAGTCTCGAACCTTTATGCGGTAAACTATTACCTTACTCAGGCACTTCTTCAAGCCCCTAAGGATGAGCATACAGATATCGCCATCACCATGGCGAACATCGAAACCTTCAGGGGGCAATTAGAGCAAGCAATAGACTATTATGAACAAGCCTTGTTAACAGCCAATACCCAACAACGCGGCACCATTCACTGCTACCTTGCCACTTGGTATCATTATCTTTATCAACAAGCACACAGTGATGGTTACCTCAAGAAACTGACCTTCCAATGCACGGCTAAAAACGCTGAACTCGCTATAGGGACAGCCAATACCCTGGCAATTATCGAGCGCAACTTAAGCCAGCCAATTCAATATCAACATGAAATAGAAACCACCGCACCACACGCTATCGTCACGCTTGGCTATAAGCTCAACGGCGACGGGACGATAGCAAAGCCTCTCGCGCTGCGACTAGAAACAACACGTAGCCTCGCCTTGTTATCACCCAATAGCCTGATCATTGTCACTGGAGGAGTTAAAACAGCAGGAAAAACAGAAGCAGAGCAAATGGAACAATGGCTCATTAACCATGGTATTGCTGGCGAACGTATCATTAAAGAAGACCAAGCAGCCAACACCATTGAAAATGCTCACTACAGTTTGAATTTGCTCCACAAACATCAGATAAAACACGCGACTTTAATCAGCGCCTCAATTCATGTTCATCGGTCTCAAATTCTATTTGAGGTGATTCAAAGCCAACACAAAGACTCAAACATTGCCTTTAACCACCTAGCTGTATCTGACGGCTTATCACCAAGTAGTTTCCCAACAGGTCAAATACGCATCAACTGTTACATTGATGCGCTGCGTGGCTATGGGTTACCCGCATTTCAATATGGGAGCATAAAGCAAATGTAAAAGTTAATGATCAAAGGTTGGCAATATTTGATTCACCATTATGTTATCGATAAGTGATCGAGCATGAAAATTGGATGCGGTTTTCACCACAACTAAATTTAACGCTTTAACTATCACAATATCTTGCCCGCCATATCCCGCCGCCTTTATCGCAGGATAGCGTTTGCCATTATGACGGTATGTCGTATTCCACCAATAATAACTGTATTCACTACCAGTTAATCCCGTTTTAATTGCTGGCGTTGTTGAATTCACAAGCCATTCAGCATCAATCAGTGACTTACCGTTCCACTTTCCATCATCTAATACCAGCATACCTAATTTGGCCATGTCTCGTGGTCTCAGGTATACCCCACCAGCAACATTAGAACGTTGATCGTTTTGCTTCACCCAAAATGCATTTTGAAAGCAGAGCGCTGAGAATGGCCCTTTCATGGCGTAGTCACTAACCGATGTATGCCCACTTGCCTCTCGAACAACTTCGCCAATAACCCCAACGCTACCACCGCTATAAACAAACTGTGCCCCTGGCGCATGGATCATGTCTTGTGACAACGTGAATGCGACAGAGTCATCACTCATAATTTCTTTAATACGAATATTATTGGGATCTTCGTATGACGTTGACCATTCATCCCAATATAAACCTGACGACATTGTTAAAAGATGCTTTAAGGTAATGTTTGCCTTATCTCCGACAAAATACGTACGATAACTTGATAAGTATTTGGCAGCGATACTGTCATCATCTTGAATCATCCCCTGCTTCTCTGCCATACCGTATAATAGTGACGTCAGGCTTTTACTCACCGACTGTACAGTATGCGGCTCATCTTGCTGCCAACCATTAAAGTAGCGTTCAAATACGAGATCGCCGTCTTTTATAATAAGAAGACTATCAATATTGCCGTAATCATAGCGTCCCTGCTCAATGTTCTTTATCAGCGCAGCCATTTTTGACGATTGAGTTAGCAGTTTATGGGTTGCTTTCTCTGCATTAGGGAATGGACTGCTGCACTGGGAATGGTTCATAGGACTGAATGCACTATAGCTGCCATCTGCGCTATATAAGGCGGAAATTGCTGGTTGCTCTAATACTTTTCGTTGATAAACATAGGAAGAGCCATAAATATCCACTTGTTTACTTTGATATTTACCATCAACTTTATTGCCGAACTGACCGCTAATATCAATTTGCGGATTTTTTGCCTGAAACGCCCCATCGTCACTCATTTCAATTTCGATTGTTCCCGTTGCAACCATTGCAAAGTAACGTTCATCGTGTTTTTTGATGATAGTAAGAGGGGCAAAGTCCACCTCTCCATAATAAGCCCCCGTAAAAGGATCAACCTCGCCAGCGTTCACCACCATAGGGAGAAGCATTGCGCCTACTGCGCATCCCGTTAATTGACTACCAGATAATGCCATAGACTTTCCTTATCTATAAATACAAGCAAATTTCTATATCCATATTACAGGCAAGGGATTTACTGTGCTGATTTTGTTTAATAATTCAGCACTCACTTCACGATAATCGTTTCTCGGTAAACAAAATTGAATTTAAATGAAAAATAATTCCCCTTTCGATATATAAAACATCATTCTATATATTTTTTTTCTAAGGCAGCTAAGTGACTGTCACTAAAGAAATAGTGTTCAATTAGTTTTGAACAATGTTTTATTGTGCTGGTAACTTGATAACCTAGACCTATGAATACAAGCTGTTCGATAATTATTATTGATTTGATAGATAGCACCTTATCGCTACTATCTTTGCTTTTTAAGCCTAGAAATAATTCGTTACATGATTAAACTATTACAAATTCTATTTTTTTCGTCCTTCATGCTGCTCAATGGTTGCTCCTCTATTGTTAATGGCAGTACTGAAGCCATGTCGATTGTGGCAATACCAGCCACTGCCACAATCACCCTCAAGACAGGTAAAGGCGTAACTGTTACTCAGCAGACTGGTAGCCTTTCTTATGATTTGAAGCGTTCAACCGATTGGTTTGATGGTGCTGAATATAAATTAGAAGTCACATCCAAGGGCTACGAAAAACAAACCATTATCATCGAGCCAACGGTTTCCGGTTGGTATATTGGCGGTAATCTATTCTCTGGTGGATTGCTTGGATGGTTGGTGATCGATCCTGCTACTGGCGGTATGTGGATCCTTCAGCCAAACAACGGTCAAGAAATTGATAACCTCCGCGTTACCTTGGCTGCGAACATTCCAACCGATACGCTAGCAAAGGCAACCCAAATTCAATAACAGCACCATTAATTGCCAAATAGTGTATTTCCTATTTGGCAATTACGATTGTCTTAAAGGCAACTCGCAGGTTTAGCGTGAGACAGATAAGGTGTTGCTACCTTGAATAATTGCCTGTACACCATGAATAAATTACTTATCTGCTGCTTTTCTTTAATACTAATGTATCCCCTTGGGATTGACTTATATCTGGTTGGACTACCTGAAATTGCAGCATCGCTCAATGCTTCCGAAGCAGACTTACATGCTGCCTTTTCAATTTATTTGATTGGTATGGCATCCACCATGGTTTTCGGCGGCTTTGCCGCTGATAAATTGGGTCGAAAACCCGTAGCGATCGTTGGTTCGATCATTTTCGCTGTTGCCTCATGGTGGGCGATGGGGGCAACCACTAGCCAAGGCTTTTTCTTTGCTCGCTTTGGTCAGGGTATCGGGGCTGGCTTTTGCTACGTCGTCACTTTTGCCATTCTGCGCGATGCGCTTGATGATGATAAACGAGCTAAGGTACTCTCAATGATCAACGGGATCACATGTATCGTTCCTGTTCTCGCCCCTGTGATCGGTCATCTCATCATGCTCAAATTCGCATGGACTAGTTTATTTCTAGCCATGGCAACAGCTGCAGCGTTTATCGGTTTACTGTGTTTGTTCTTGTTAAAAGAATCACGCCCGAATACCACGAAAGAAAAAGGCTCAACATATCAGCCAAACATACCCCCTCAGCACGCATACCATGCCTTTCTAAACCGTATTTACCTAAGCCGCTTGGTTAACACCTCTTTGTGTGTAACCGCTATCCTTACCTATGTTGGTGTTTCCCCGATGCTATTAATGGATACACTCGGCTTCGACAAAGGCCAATACGCAACGGCAATGGCAATGCTTGCGGGCGTAAGTATGATCAGTTCATTCCTTACCCCAAAACTGCTAAGTCAATTTGGTCAACAAAAAATAATCATTGTGTCGCAAGCTTTCTTCTTTTTTTCTGCCACCATTTTATGGATGGCAAACCAGCAGCAAAGCTCATACGCCGTCTATATGCTTGGTTTCGCCTTTATTTGCTCTGGGTTCTCGATAGGATTTGGTACTTTAACCAGCCAAGCTTTGGCGCCGTTTAAGCTGCATGCGGGGCTTGCCAGCTCTATATTAGGGGTATGCCAAGTTTCTTTTTCCGCATTTTACATCTGGTTCATGGGTTGGTTAGGCATCAGCGCCATTAATATATTAATGATATTATTATTCTTGGCTGCCGTGGTTAATCTATTTCTAATCATGACGATAAGGCAGCCTGAGCCTAACGCCACTATTGCCTGTAACCAGTAAGAGAACACCATGAGCAAACCACTCCATCGACTCGATTTGAATCTGCTGATTACATTGCAGCTGCTACTACAAGAACGCAGCGTTACTAAGGCTGCAAAGAAGCTTTCTGTTACACCTTCAGCAGTAAGCAAGTCACTGACAAAATTACGCGAGTGGTTTGACGATCCGTTATTTGTTCGTACGCCTCATGGTTTACAGCCAACGTTACTGTCACTGAGTATGGAAACAGAGTTATCAGAATGGTTTCAAATCGGAACGCAACTTTCTTCAAAGCGAGGCTCTGAAACCCCCAAGGGAGTGAAGTTTCAGCTAATGATGGAATCGCCCTTACATATGGTAATGTTAAGCCAGCTGCCGCAGCTTATTAGCCAGCAGTATCATGATTCCAACATTAAGATCCGCAACTGGGATTACGACTCCCTTGAGGCAATCATTAACGGTAATGCCGATATCGGTTTTACCGGACGTGAAACTCACCACCGCTCGCAAGAAACATTGGCGTTACTTCCATACTACATTGATTATGAAGTGCTATTTACCGAAAAACCGATGGTCTATATGCGCAGTGATCACCCAGCAACCAAACAACCTTGGTCACTTGAGACTTTCTTGCAGTACTCGCACATTACCGTGTTGTGGGAAGCCCGTGAGAGCTGGGCGTTGGATGAAGTACTTGCCGCAAAAGGATTAAAGCGCAATGTCTCGCTGTCTGTTTCCACCTTTGAACAGTCATTGTTTATGGCAGCTCAGCCAAATCAATTAATGTTTACCACAGCACCGGGCTACTGCCGCGAGTATATCAAGCATCATCACCCCAACTTGATTGCCAAACCAATCCCGCTAGAAAATGAAGACAGCCATGGCCTTGATGTACCATTCACCCTTATGTGGCATAAGCGTAACACCCATAACCCGAAGCTAATTTGGCTACGGAAAGCAATCAAGGAGATGGTTGAGAACTATCGCTATCATCAGCCCTCGTAAGCTCAAAACAACAAAAAGCCAACCCGAAGGTTGGCTTTCATATTCATCACCGAAGCAATATAACTTAAATAACGCCTAGCTCACGTAGGCGCTCCATCAAGTAGCTGTTTGCCGTGTGGCGCTCTGATAGCACAACGTCTGGTTTTGGGTGCAAGAACAATGGCAATGAAACTCGTGCCTTGGTCTTATCCGCCCCTTCAGGGTTAATTACACGGTGTGTCGTTGATGGAAAATAGCCATCCGATGCTTCTTGCAGCATGTCACCGATATTAATGATTAAGTTACCAAAGTCGCATGGCACATCTAACCACTCACCTTCTTTGGTTAATACCTGTAGGCCAGGTTCATTGGCAGCAGGGAGTACCGTAAGCAAGTTAATATCTTCGTGCGCACCCGCGCGAATCGCACCCAGCTCTTC
Organism: Photobacterium makurazakiensis; assembly: GCF_050336715.1. Classification (NCBI taxonomy): domain Bacteria; kingdom Pseudomonadati; phylum Pseudomonadota; class Gammaproteobacteria; order Vibrionales; family Vibrionaceae; genus Photobacterium; species Photobacterium makurazakiensis. The sequence goes on along the minus strand of NZ_JAKJSJ010000025.1, from coordinate 59,032 downwards.
ATCACCTTTCAATGGTGGGTAATGCAGCACGCGAAGCAAGGTTTTATCGCTACCATCAATCATGCTTGAAAGCGATTGAGAGTATAGTGCAGAAACACTCTCTGGCGAGTGTGCTTCAACCCAAGTCAGTAATTCACTTGCTAGCTTGTTTGCTTCTTCATAATAACGCTGTATTTCAGCCTGCAATGATTCAGGACACTGACCCCAAGGGTAGTAGTGAAAGTACTCTTTGATATCTTTTTTAGAATGCCCTTTCGCTACTTCTGACACTTCAGCCGGAAAGAAGCCATCTTGCGTGTCGACATTAAAGCGGAATGCTTCTTTTTCTTCGGTATTGAAGAATTCCTGCCAATGATCATAGATAGATTGTACGAGTTGCTGCTGGATTGGGTGATTTTTTAACACACCAAATCCCGTATTGCGTAAGGATTCAACGAATAACTCTGCGGCATTATCCGCGTTGTAATCAACGGCTTCCAATTTCATCGTTTATCTTCTTTTGGCTGACTATTAATAATTATTAAACCGACGTAATCGGTTGCATTTAATTTTATCGGTTACAACGCGCTAACAACACCATGCATTTGGAAACACTCTATCCACGAGTGGAAACAACGATTTCCCCTACGCTACAGCTTAGCTAAAAGATCGAAATATTAACTGATAAGTTTTATCTATTAAATGTATAGGAAGCAACAATTTCATTACCTATCCCCACATCCGTATAGTCCCCGTTGAAGAGATAAAATGACAAACAGGGAATAACATAATGAAATTAAAACAAAAATCTTTGGTTCTTGCGCTTTGTATGGCAACAGCCTTTAGCGCAGGTGCAAACACGCTCACTCGAGACAACGGCGCTGCTGTTGGTGATAACCAAAACTCAATTACCGCGGGAAGCCAAGGTAGCGTGCTGTTAGAAGATGTACAACTCATTCAAAAACTACAACGCTTTGCTCGTGAGCGTATCCCTGAGCGTGTTGTACACGCTCGCGGTACTGGGGCTCATGGCGTCTTTGTCGCCAGTACTGATTTCAGTGATATAACCAGCGCTGCACCATTTGCCAGTTCAGGAAAAGAAACCCCGGTATTCGTTCGATTCTCATCCGTAATTCATGGCAAAGGCAGCCCAGAATCATTGCGCGATCCACGAGGCTTTGCGACCAAATTCTATACTGACGAAGGTAACTGGGATTTAGTGGGCAATAACTTACCGGTATTCTTCATTCGTGATGCGATTAAATTCCCCGACATGGTGCATTCATTAAAACCATCACCCGTCAGGAATATCCAAGATCCAAACCGCTTTTTTGACTTCTTTTCATATGAACCTGGTGCAACACACATGTTGACCTGGCTATATAGCGATCATGGTACACCTGCAAACTACCGCACGATGGATGGCTTTGGTGTTCATGCATACAAGATGATCAACGATAACGGTGAAGTTAACTACGTTAAATTCCAATGGAAGAGCCGCCAAGGCATCGAAAACTTAACCAGTGCGCAGGCAGCTGAGATCCAATCAAAAGATTTCCAGCACATGACCCGAGATTTATACGATAACATTGCCATGGGTAACTTCCCGCAGTGGGATCTATACATCAAAGTCATGAAACCAACGGATCTTAATGATCATGATTATAACCCGCTTGATGCAACAAAAATGTGGCCAAACGTTGCTGAAACAAAGGTGGGAACAATGACACTAAATCGCACCCCAGATAATTTCTTCCAAGAGAGCGAGCAAGTGGCAATGGCTCCTGCAAACTTAATTAAGGGGATTGAGCCATCAGAAGATAGACTGTTACAAGGCCGCGTCTTTTCTTATGCCGATACACAAATGTACCGTCTAGGTGCAAACCACCAACAACTGCCAATAAACCAAACCAAGGTTAAGGTCGTCAATTATAACCAAGATGGTTCAGGCAATATTGGTAATACTCGCTCAGATATTAACTATCAACCAAGCCGCGACAACGTTGCTGAAGATAGTCAAGCTCGACACAGCCAGACCCAACTCAACGGCACAGTGCAACAAGCTAGTATCGAGAAGACACTCAACTTTGCCCAAGCTGGTGACTTATATCGCAGCTTTAATGCCGAGCAACAAAAGAACTTAATCGCTAACTTTGCGGGTGATCTAAGCGCAGTAAAAGACGACAGCATTAAGCATCAAATATTGAGCTTTACCTATAAAGCTGACAAAGAATATGGCACACGCCTTACTCAAGCTGTAAATGGTGATCTAAAAGAAGTGAAACGCATTGCTGCTGCCAATTAAGTTGCATTAAATACGCTCGAACAACGTGCGGTAGTATCGCTACCGCACTCACCTATAGACAAGTTCACCGGGTTTCTAATATGCACACACTCTTCCTCAAAACACTGGGTCTTTTATTATTACTTTCCGGACTATTCACCAGCGTTCAAGCTAGCAACATACAACCTGATAAGCCAAGTGCCTACGACGAGCTTATTGCCTATTTTTATGCAGCAGCTCGTACTGGCGACATCGAAGTTTTAAACGAGTTTGTCATGGCAGGGCTACCAATCGACATTCAAGATCAAAAAGGATATACCGCGCTGATGGTCGCCAGTTATAACGGCCGAGCCGATGCAGTAGAACAATTAATAAAGCAAGGCGCCAATGCTTGCCTAGAAGATAACAGAGGCAATACGGCATTGATGGCTGCAATTTTTAAAGGAGAATTAGGCATCACACGCCAGTTAATTAATGCAGACTGTGAAACCAATCATCAAAATAAAGCAGGGCAAACAGCTCTCATGTACTCGACATTATTTGGTAGAACCGAGCTCACAGAGCTTTTGATTTCTCGCGGGGCAGATATAGAAATTGAAGATAATAGTGGTAATACCGTGCAAAGTATTCAATCAATACAATAGCTTTCAGTTTATGTAAACGCGGCTTCCTAAGAAGCCACGTTTTGTTTATGGATAGTCGATATAACAACAGAACCCATTTTTACTGTTTAGCTTTCTCTTGAATGATCAATATGATCCCTTCAACTCGTACGACTTCAACAAGGGTGCCTGCAGCAATATTTGATTCCGCTTTTGCAATCCAAGTGGTATCACCAAACTGAAGGCGACCCTGCCCAATATTGAAAGCTTCTTGCAAAACACATGTTTGGCCAACAAGTTGTTCTGTTCGTTGGTTTAAGTTTCTAGCATTATCACCAATACGATCTTTTTTATGCTGGTAACGCCACCATAGCCACGTTGTAAACAAAGACAACACCGCAAACGTGGTCCATTGCATTTCCCAGCCCAGAGGCAGCGCTAACAACAACGCGCCAACCATCATGGCAGATAGACCCAGCCACAATAAATATCCCGCAGTCCCCAACAGCTCAAGCAGCAATAATACCAAGCCTAACGCTATCCAATGCCAGACGTTCATTTGCTCAAGCAGTGTGATCATGCTTTATTCCCTTTATGACTACCTTCACTATTACCGCCTGATTGGCCTAATAGTTCAGCAATACCCGCAACAGATCCCATTAGACCTGTTGCTTCTAGTGGTAGCATAATGACTTTGCCATTTTCAGCCTGACCAATCGATTTTAATGCATCGGTATAGCCCTGAGCGATAAAGTAATTCACCGCTTTCACATCACCCTTTGCAATAGCATCTGATACCATGGTGGTTGCTCGCGCTTCTGCTTCTGCAGCACGCTCTCGAGCTTCCGCTTGTAAAATGGCGGCTTGTTTGTCACCTTCAGCACGTAAAATTTCAGATTGCTTATGACCTTCAGCACGTAAAATTTCAGCCTGACGTACACCTTCAGCTTCCAGTACTTCGGCACGTTTATTACGCTCTGCTTTCATTTGGGCATTCATTGCAGAGGTCAAATCAGCAGGAGGCTGCACATCTTTAATCTCAATACGTGTAACCTTCACACCCCAAGGGTTGGTCGCCTGATCGACAATCGAAAGTAGACGGCCATTGATCGTATCACGTTGAGATAACATCTCATCGAGTTCCATTGAGCCAAGCACTGTTCGAATATTCGTTAATGTAAGGTTGCGAATAGCGTGCTCGAGATCGGTAACTTCATACGCAGCTTTCGCAGCATCAATCACTTGGACAAAACACACGGCATCAATTGTCACATTGGCATTGTCTCTAGAGATAACTTCCTGAGCAGGAATATCTAAGACTCTTTCCATCACATTAATTTTATTACCAACACTATCAATGAATGGCACAATTAAATTCAATCCTGGGTGCAACGTTTTGGTATACCGCCCGAAGCGCTCAACCGTCCATTCACTACCCTGCGGAACGGTTTTTACCCCTGCCGCAATAAACACGATGGCTACAACAATGAAAATACCAACAGTGACTAAAGTATCGTATGGCATGGTTTACTCCTTAATAAATAGCGTTCACTCTGAAGCCAGAATACCGTATGCAACTTATCGAGTACAATTATGATTCAATTATTCCTCTTGATTTGCTTCATGTTTTTGAGTGATATCGCGTGTCAATTCAGCACTGATATAAAAAACCTCCACGTAGGAGGTTTAAAGTATTTGCTTCTGCCGCGGCTCGTTAAATTTTAAACCGCCCAACAAGCGAGGCGAGTTGTTGGCATTGAGCGGCTAAGTTATCAAATGCGTGCTCTGTCGAATGTACCTGATTAACCACTTCCTGACTCATATCCGCAATATGCTGAACATTCTGATTAATGTCTTCACTCACTTGGCTTTGCTGAGCCGCTGCTGTCGCGATTTGTAGATTCATTTCATTGATCACCTCAATGGAATGGCTAATTGCATCTAACGACTCGTTAGCCGTATTTGCTTGCCCAACGGTGTTTACCCCGCTGGAGCGGCTACTTTCCATCGCAACAACGGCTTCTTTCGCCCCTAGTTGCAAACGTTCAATCATTGCTTGAATTTCACCCGTGCTAGCTTGGGTCTTGCTCGCTAAAGAACGTACTTCATCAGCAACGACAGCAAAACCGCGTCCTTGCTCACCCGCTCTCGCCGCTTCGATAGCCGCATTGAGTGCCAATAGATTCGTTTGGTCAGCAATCCCTCTTATAACATCCAGAATCGAAGCAATACTACCAACATCTTGCTCTAGCTCTGTGATTACTTGGCTTGACGCGTCAATATCATCAGCGAGCTGGTGTATAGAATTAACCGCTTCACCTAGCACGGTGCGCGCAGCATTCGATTCATCACTTGCATGTTGGCTGGCCTGGGCTGCCTCATTTGCATGGCCACTTACGTTATCACTAGTTGCGCTCATTTCATGTACCGCAGTTGCCACTTGCGCACTCTCTTCTTGCTGGGAAGAAGCGTTCTTCCTAACACCTTGTGTTTCAGCTTGAATATGTTGAGTTGCAGATTGTACTGTTGCAAGGGTAGAAGAAACTTCACTGATAGTTTGATGAACCGTTGAAATAAAGGCATTGAATGCGTTACCTAACTGCCCAATTTCATCTTTATATTCAACGTGAATACGTTGGGTTAAATCACCCTCTCCTTTTGATATATCATGCATCGTCTCAGATAGGCGTTTTAATGGCCTAATGATGATGCCAGATGTAAACCAAGCAATGAATAATGAAAATATTAAGGCCAGTACCATGCCAACTTCAATTACCACTGTTGCCGTTTTCACTTCTTTTTTGAGCGCATAGGTTAACTCAGATTCAGCTAACTCAATCTCCGTGCGTAATGACTTATAAAGACCCACCAACTCATTAAAATCCGAGTCAATATTACGTCGCGAATCAAAATAGTAGTCCGTAGCTTTTGATGGATTTTCCATCATAAATTTATAATGTTTTAGCCAGCGATTAAACACCACTTCAATTGTGTTTAAAGTATGGCGATGGCTTTCACCGATAAAACTACTATCAACTAACTGCTGAGCAGAGAGCAAGCGCTTCAAAGCTTTCTCTGAATCATCGGCATAAATATCCTGATACTGACGGATCAAATTTTGATCATCATTAGCCAGCAAAATACCTTGCCCCGCCGTAATCACTTGATAAAGGTCGCGATAGCCTTCATCCATTTGTTCAAGCGTTGGCTTTACCTGTCCATTCAATACAGAATTAACTTTTGCTTGATCACTAGAGACAATAAACACGACACTAAATAACAACGAGAAAATCAAAACGACCAATAGAATTGGGGTCGCAAACTTCCAACGGAAACTCAAGTTATAAAACCACAGCATAAGACTTCCTTGAATAAAAACACATATTAGTTATTGATTAAACTAAATATTATTTACATTAGTTTGCTTAAACCACGGAGATGCCAGCATTGTCACTACGACCATACAGTTTCATAGTGTCATTATTTTGTCATGAGGTACTTTTGACTCAATTCTATTCAACGAATCCAGCTATAAAAGAAAATAACCATTAATACTGCTTTATGTTTGAGTTAACAAAATTTACCACTAAATGATTAATATATTGATATTTATCATAACAATGTGGTTTATTATCCTTGATAAAAATAAAAAATATTAACAACAAGTAACCAACATAAAGGTTTAGTCGTGGCTCGCTCGCTCAATTTCACAAACTCTCATATTCAGACTAATGACAACGAAGTCACCTTTCCAGAAGGCGAACAGTTAGTCTCAACAACCGATCTTAAAGGTGTTATTACCTACTGTAATCCCTCATTTTGTCGAGTCGCTGGCTATCAAGAACATGAATTGATAGGCCAGAACCACAATATTATTCGTCATTCTGATATGCCCAAAGCTGCTTTTGGTGATTTATGGTCAAGACTGCGTGAAAGAAAAGCATGGCGTGGGATAGTTAAAAACAAAACCAAATGTGGCCGCTATTATTGGGTAGATGCTTACGTTACGCCTATTTATGAAAATGGCACAATTACGGGCTATCAATCTGTTCGTGTAAAACCCAAAGCTCAGCTAGTACAAATTGCCACTACAGCATATAGTCAATTGCTTAAAGCTGAGCAACGTGGGCACAATGGCAGCGTTAATCTTCCAAGCGCCCTAAAGTACTCAGTCTTGGCTATCGCATGTTTCGCGCCATTCGGCTTTACTGCACTCACTGACGGATTAAACATTTCTACCCTCGCCTCACTTTCCCCTGCGGCAGTATTGGCATTGTTTTTCCGTCAGGAATTATTCAGCACGCCAGCAAAAATTAAATCACTACAATCTCAATATGATAGTGTTAGCCGTCTAATTTTTTCAGGTAATGATGCGTTTTCAGTCGCTGATTACCACCTAAAGATGGCCTCGGCAAAGATCAGAACCATACTGGGGCGAATGACCGATTCAGCAGCTCCGCTTCATGATCTTGCCGATGATCTCAATGCCTCTGCCAGCCGGGTAAATTCTGCTATTGCACAGCAGAATACCAATATTCAGCATATCGCTACCGCCATGGATGATATTTCAGAGTCTGCGCGCTCAGTGGCTTCTCACGCTGCAGAAAGCCATTCATTGCTTGACCAAACTCGCGACCAATGCGAACTCACTCGTCATCAACTTGATTCAACCCAATCAAGCTTGAACAACCTTTCAGCCCAAGCAGAACAAGCAACCGATGCCACTCACCAACTCAGCCAAGAGGCCGGAAAAGTGAGTGCGGTAATGTCTGAGATCCGCGGTATTGCAGAGCAGACCAATTTATTAGCATTAAACGCGGCGATTGAGGCAGCACGTGCAGGTGAGCATGGCCGAGGGTTTGCCGTAGTGGCAGATGAAGTCAGAGCCTTATCGTCACGCAGCCAAGGAGCAACGGAACAAATTCAATCCAGTATTGAAAGCATGCTCGAAACAATCCAGAATTGGCAGTCATTGATTGAAAGTAACCGTGACAATACAAATACTTGTGTTGATCTGGCTGCTGAAGGGGCGAATGCGCTTAAAGCGGTTGAAGATAACGTACTGTCAATTTACCAATTGGTCGATCAAGTATCGTCATCTGCAGCCTCTCAAGAGAATATGTCTCAACAAACAAGTCAGCATATTCATGCTATCGCAGACACTTCTGTTCAAAATCTTAATGAAGTGAACCACGTAGAGCGTAGTAGCGCAGTACTAAAAGCCAAAGTTGACGATTTTCATCAGCTCTCGGCACGCTTCAAAGAAGACTGATCAGATCGTCATTAACTTAGGCAATACCCGATAGAATTCGTTATTATCTGGGTATTGCCTGATTTAGCTAACCATTTCTATGTATCATCAAACGCTTAAGCACTACTTTGGCTTCGATAGCCTACGTCATGGACAAGAGGATGTCATTACCAAGGTTCTCGACGGCCAATCTGCAGCGGCCATTTTCCCGACAGGCTCAGGAAAATCGCTTTGCTACCAACTTCCGGCCTTGCAGTTACCGCACTTAACGTTGGTGATTTCCCCGCTGTTAGCATTAATGAAAGATCAGCTCGACTTCCTTCATAGCAAAGGGGTTCCTGCCGCATCGATAGATTCAAGTCAAACCTGGGAGCAGACTCAGCAAGTCATGCAAGGGGTGAGAAATGGCGACATCAAAGTATTAATGATATCGGTTGAGCGATTGAATAACGAACGCTTTCGTCATTTTATCTCACAAGTACAAACGTCGCTGCTGGTTGTCGATGAAGCGCACTGTATCTCTGAGTGGGGACATAATTTCCGCCCCGACTACCTCAAACTCCCCCAGCACCGCCAAGCACTCAACATACCGCAAGTGCTACTTCTTACTGCAACGGCAACGCCTGCGGTTATCGAAGATATGGGTAAAAAGTTTGCTATCGACAAAGACAATATCGTCATTACAGGCTTTTATCGCTCAAACCTTGATCTTGCAATACTGCCAACGATTGAAAGTGAGAAAAAGTCAGCTTTGCTTAGCACGCTTGTGAAAGCCCCCCAGCAGCCAACCATCGTTTACGTAACCCTACAAAAAACGGCGGAAGAGTTAGCACAATGGCTATTACAGCAAGGTTATCAAGCACAAGCCTACCACGCAGGTATGGATAGTGAACAACGCCAGACGATTCAGCAAAATTTCATGCAAGGCCACCATCACTGTATCATTGCCACAATAGCTTTTGGTATGGGTATCGATAAGTCTGATATTCGTCGTGTTATTCATTTCGATCTTCCAAAATCAATTGAAAACTACAGCCAGGAGATTGGCCGAGCAGGACGGGATGGCAATACCTCTGAGTGCATCATGTTGGCAAATAAGTCAGGCGTGAATGTACTTGAAAACTTTGTTTATGGTGATACACCCGATAAGACAGCCATTGCGTTTATTCTGGAGCAGATCCAAGCAAATGATCAGCAATGGGAAGTTATGCTCTCACGGTTATCTAAAGACAGTAACATTCGCCTATTGCCACTAAAAACATTATTAGTTTATCTCGAAATGGCACAAATTATTGAGCCACAGTACACTTATTTTGCTGACTACCGCTTCAAGCTCTTGGTTGAACAAGAGTTCATCATGAACCAATTTCAAGGTGAACGACGTACGTTTGTTGGTCATATTTTTGCCTGCTCACCAAAAGCACGAACATGGCACACCGTTGACTTTGATGCGCTATGGCAAGCAACACGCACTGAACGAAAAAGAGCGGTTGCAGCCATCGACTACTTTAGCGAAAAAGGCTGGATAGCTCTCGAAAGTAAACAAATGACAGACGTATACCGTGTACGTCAAACACATTTCAACGTTCAAGAACAAGCCGACAGCCTTTACCAGTTATTTAAAGCGAAAGAAGACAGTGAAATTAATCGTCTGGCACGCATGCTAGGCTTCTTTGAAAATGAACAATGCCTCAGCCATACTCTTGCTGAATATTTTGCAGACCACAATGCACCGACGACCTGTGGTCACTGCTCAGTATGCCGTGGCACACCTGCACAGTTGCCAGCAGAGCCGACACTACCAGCGCCTTCAGATAACGTATTAAAAGCGTGGTGCGACCCGTTCATCAATGCATGCTCTGTCGCGCCATCGTTAGCAGCAATTACTCGTTTTTTATGCGGGATGACCTCGCCTTTAAATACCAAAGTAAAAGCAAGGCAAATGAATGGTTTCGGCCAGCTAGAGCATGTTCCATTTCAACAAACCCTAAAGCATGTAGCGCTCCTCTACCCAGCATTGAATTAAATCACGTTATAAGTGCTTGCCCTCAAAATGGGCAAGCACCTTTTACCTAGTATCACTTCTATCTTTCAGCAACTTTCCAACTGGTATAGACCTAAACCAGTAATAAATAAGAAAAAAAGTTACCTTACTTGCAAGATAAGCATGGCCGATGGGTCTATTCCTATGACAGTGGAACAACCTAAAAGTCATTGCTGTTAAAGAAGTGAGGATAAAATCATGAGTAAACTAATTATTACCATCGCTATAATCAGCTTTAGTGCTACATCATATGGCTTTACTCGTAATGTAAACCACGAGAGTTCAAATTTCACAACTGGCGTCAGTGATTCTCGTGAAGCCGCTTATCAGCAAGGACAAGCATTCACGCGTAACTTACAATCAGAGTCACCTCGGCAGTTAAAACGTACGCTGGGTATTTATGAGTATGGTTTGAATACCAATACCATCAAAGTTGACAATGCAAATGTTGAAATTGATGAATTTGCAACTGCATCCGGTGACGTTAAATACCGTACTATAGTCAATGTTAGCTACAGCTATGACAAATACGAACCCGATAACCGTTAATTTGCTACAGCCTTCTTCATCAAATTCCCCTTGGTCGATGAATAGTGGAAGGCTTGATTGAGCCTTCCCTATAAAGGCTGTCATATTTGTAAAATGAAAAACCCAATTAAGCCATAGCGATCTTTGTCACAACGTTTTAGAATATCCGCATAATATTAATGGAGATAGAGTAACAGTCATGGCAAATGAAGAATTAGATTTAGAATATCAAGCATGTGAAGCATGTGGCGTTTCTGCGGAAATGGGTTTCATGATTAATGAAGGCGATGATGTTGCTGAAGTCACCATTTTTGCTGGTGATAAAGCAGCACTTGAAGCTGAGCTAGCAAACTACCTAGCCCTTGCAAAAGAAGTTTGTGCTAACTACAAGCACGACGTTAGCCCACTAACTGACGAAAGTACGGAACTAACTGCTAGAATTCAGTTTGAGTGCAGTGCTGAAAAACTTATTTTCGAACTAAAATCACGATCACTAGCACGCTAAATACTACCGCTAACATTCATTTTATGTAATTCCATTACATATTACTGAACTATCAATCAAAGCCAATTCCTTTCCGAATTGGCTTTTTTTATCCAATTCATACGCTATATTTACCTATGTTGGTTGTTTTTATGCCCAAAAAGCTCATAAGCATGATTAACTGGTCTAATTTGTAACGCTACTATTTTTATATTCCATGTTATTAGCAAGCCAGATAAATACGTGAGGCGAATTTAGTTGTGGTAATTAAATTCATTTTGTATAAAAATAACATCATAGTATGAATCACATGGCACATAGTGAATTACTGTCACTATGAACAGAAAAGGAATAGTTCAATGCAAAGTAACAAAGCACGCGTGGTCTCAAACTGGAAGCCAACGAACGAACGTGAATCTGCGGCAATGAAAGAATTTTTAATGCAAGAAATGGGCGCAACTACCGAGCACCATCAAGGTGGAACGGGCAAACTAGCGCCCGACTCTGGTCGCCTAGTTCGCTAGAGCCAAGCTCGCTAGATATCGTCATAACTACGAATTAAGTAACAGTTCCCCCTGTTACCAAAAGCGCAATCTTATGAAAATAAGATTGCGCTTTTTCCTTTATGCTTTAACTCGATGCCACTTCAATTTACCATTCGTTTCGAACGAATTTTCAGGCTTGCATTCAAGCATGACCCCTTCGACGACAATAACAGCACCTAAAGAGTAACTTTTACCGTCGAAGTAACAAACCCTTTGATTTGTTAACGCCCCTTCTAACGTTAATGTTGGTTCATGACTAACAGAAATTGACTTTGCATATAGGTTCGATGAAAAACAGAGCATGAATACTAGCCCTAACCCACCCCATACTTTTCTCGTTACTTTATTCATATCCGTAGTATTTCCTTTAAGGCAACATCCATATATAACAGATACTGATATTACGCTTACATTAACAATCATACGATTATGAGTCAGTGATACCAATCTAGATAAGTAAATATTCATAATTTGCGCAAGGCAAATATAAAAAAACACCAGGTATTGGAAAAGACAACACTGCCTTACTCAATAAACCTGGTGTTTTTATAGCGCGTAAGTAACGCGGATTTTATTTCTCAGCAGCCACGACTGAAATTTCAACCAATAGTGCTTCACGCGCCATGCTTGCTTCAACACAAGCACGTGCTGGTGCGTGACCCGCAGGTACCCAATTGTCCCATACTTCATTCATATCAGCGAAATCTTTCATATCTTTGATATAAATAGTTGCAGAAAGCATGTGCTCTTTATCACTACCAGCCTGCTCAAGCAGCACTTCAACTTTGTCTAGCATTGTTTGAGTTTGCTCTTTAATGCCTTGTGTTGCATCGGCACACACCTGACCACATAGATATACTGTGCCATTATGTTTAACAATGCGACTCATACGCTGCTTGGTTTCTTGACGTTCAATCATTCTCTTGCCTTCAAATATAAGGGGATGCTAAATGTAACTGTTCACCATAGTGTATCAATTCATCCCTTCAGAGTTAAAGGAAAGCGCTTTAAGTGCTTCTTTCTTACTCAGTGATGAAAGGACATCATCATGACGCAGTACAAATTCACGAACATGATCAGGGTTCGTTTTGGCATATTCACGAAGCACCCAGCCAATCGCTTTACGTATGAAAAATTCCTTTTCGGCCGCTAACATTAATATGGTTTCTTCAAGCAAAAGAACATTTGTTTCTTCTTTATGCTTCAAATGCATTAACAACGAAGCTCGGCGTAACCACATGTTTTCAGACGTACGCCACTCAATCGCCTTGCTTTCTAGCTCTCGATGTTCTTGCACTAAACTACCGATTAAATTTGAGGCTATTTTATCGACAGTATCCCAATGAGTTCCTTCATTGAGCATTTCTTCATAAATAGAAAAGGCCTCTAAAGTGCGAAAAGCCTTATAATATTCGGCAACATCCATGGCTAAATATTGTTCTTCACGGTTTTCACCCGACCATAACCAAAGTACAAGACGTTGATACTCAGTAAAATTATCGATTTTGGTATGGTCTCTCGCTTGCTTGAAAATAGCTTTACGAGCTGGTGCTTTAACCCCATAAAAGGGTTGTTCGGTTTTCATATAAGCTTGCATCGCTTTGGCATCGTCTTTATCACCCGCCTCTGCCATGCGTTGTTGCATGAATATCACCATCGGTATTACCAGTGACATCAAAACTTCCTTTTTCTTTCTGATTTTTATATTAACAGCATTTGAACACAGTTTATTTCGAACACCAACAAAACTCCGATAGCAAAGTAAATAAATCACCCGAGCGATCAGGCAATTTTAAATCTCGCGCTAACGGTAACGCGTTTAAGTTACCTTTTGCTGAGTTTTCCTTGGTACTGAAGGTAATCTAGAATACTGTCAATTTGTGAAGTCTTTAAGTCTAAATGATCGGGCATTTGGGTATGGCGGAACTTCGATGGCTGCCGAATGTAGTCACGTACCATATCCCGATGGCGGTAAGACAAAATATTCATCGGCGCGTTTAGATCAGGTCCCACTTTGCCACCTTCTTGATCTATTGCGTGACACTTCATGCAACGCTCTTTAAACAGTGAAAAACCACTATAAACCTTCGAACTTTTTGCTACACCTTGGGGATATACTGCTGGGTACTGCGCCTGAAAATCAACAGTATCAACTTTAGCTAATTGATACGGCCAAGGATACGCATTTTTTGGGCCTTGTTCTTTCCCTTGCCAAACAATATAAAAAGGACCTGGATTCACTTGCTTATGCCCTATTCCCTCCCAATCCGGATAATCAAGATCGGCGAACACAATATAACCACCGCGATTAACCACTTTCTTATAGTCTGATACGGCTTGGTATCCATCCAATGCTGTAAAATTAATGTCAGTACTTAAAGTCTGTAACCAGCTATCACCATAAGCCAAACTCAATACGTCATGTAGCTTAAACGCATGATAGTTTTTATCTTTTCCATACTGAGGATCATAAATCGTGATCTTATGAGTTGGTAAAATTTGCTTCATCTTTTTAAGTGACAGTATTTGAACCTGCCTACCTGACTCGTAAAAGCTTAGCTCTGCAGCAACAACGTCCTTCATCATTAAAAAACTAGCGCACAGAAATAATACACATGCCTTGATCCATAAGGACACTGCTTTCATTACCCACTCCCTTATCGCCATAACTCTATTAATAGTTTAATTTCTTATAAATATAGACCTAATCATTTGTTTAAATTAAAGATTTATTAAAATCTTAGACAAACGGGGGGTGTGTCACATTTATCTCAATATAGTCAAAATTGATGCTCCCGGATAAAGGAACAACTTATCACACTAAATTTGACGAATTTTACCTGCCTACCTACGTTTAATAACAAACAACAAAATAATCCTACTTGGTCACAAGCACACTTATTACCGCGCCTTTACTTTTGTGACTGTTGTGTTGCCACCAGCAAAGGGATGATCTATGGAACCAAGAGACGTTACGAGCATTAACGATGCCAAACAGATCGTCGAAGAGCGTCAACTTAGCCATGTAAAAGTCGGACTGTTTGATAACGATGGTGTTATGCGTGGCAAATACATGTCTAAAAAGAAGTTTTTTTCGTCACTGGAGCATGGCTTTGCCTTCTGTGATGTTGTGCTCGGGTGGGATGTTAAAGATCAGCTTTATGACAATGCCCAATACACTGGTTGGCACACTGGTTACCCTGATGCCCCTGTTCGTATTATTCCTTCCACCTGCCGAGAAGCACTCGATGAAGATGGCATGTTGTTGTTTATCGCAGAATTTTCTCAAGATGCTGAAAATGTTTGTCCACGAGCAACGCTGAGAAGGGTACTAAATAAAGCCGCGAAAATGGGCTTTATTGCCAATTCTGCGTTCGAATATGAGTTTTTCTTATTTAAAGAAACACCTCACTCTATCCGTGAAAAAGGCTTTAGAAACCTCCAACCTATCACACCCGATTGGTTTGGCTATTCAATGATCCGCAACTCGACTTACTCTGAACTCTATAAGCGCATTCTTCAAATGGCTGAAACGATGGACTTTCCCATTGAGGGAATTCACTCGGAAACAGGTCCTGGTGTTATTGAAGCAGCAATTGCTGTTGATCACGCAAGTAATGCCGCTGACAAAGCCGCGCTTTTCAAAACCTACATGAAAGTGCTCGCGCAAAAAAATGAACTAATGGCCACATTTATGGCGAAATGGAGTAATGACTACCCAGGTCAAAGTGGTCATATTCATATTTCACTTAATCATCATGACGGCCGCTCTGCTTTTTATGACGCAGCTCAGCCTAATGGTATTAGTAAGTTACAGCGTCACTTTATTGCTGGGCAGCAACGATTAATGCCAGAGCTACTGTGTATGGTTGCTCCTTCGGTTAACAGCTATAGCAGAATGGTCCCTGGCTTTTGGGCACCAACCGATGCCACCTGGGGAATTGAAAACAGAACAGCAGCCCTTCGGGTTATTACAGGTTCAAGCAGCAGCCAGCGTATTGAATATCGTATTGGTGCTGCCGATGCGAACCCTTACCTTGCCCTGGCTGCAGCGCTGGGATCAGGGTTGTATGGCATTGAACACCAGTTAGAGCCTGAATCTCCCGTCATTGGGAATGCCTATGAACAAACGCATCGCCCTGATCTCGCTCTTCCTCGTAGTTTGTGGGACGCGACACAGCAGTTTAAGCAATCTTCTTCTGCACGCGCATTATTTGGTGACGCATTTGTTGACCACTTTGCCGCCTCGCGAGAATGGGAAGACAGAGAATTCCGCCAACACGTCACAGACTGGGAGCTAAACCGTTATTTTGAAATTATTTAGCACACTGTAAATAACGAGGTCATTGATATGAGCCGCCCAGTTCCGTTACCTATTCGCGATACTACGATCATTCAGGACGCAGACATCATTCTAAATACTATTTCTCCCGTTGACGGTAGTGTCGTAGCCTCAGTGTCACAGGCTAACCTTGAAGATATCGACCGTGCGCTGGACCTATCCAACCTTGCCCAGGTTGCTTGGCGAGAAACGCCGTTATCACAACGAAAATCTATCTGCCATAAAGCCATAGATGCACTCTTAAGCCACAAAAGCATGATAGCGAGCGAGCTAAGCTGGATGATAGGTCGGCCAATTAAATATGCGGCCAGTGAATTAAAAGGAGTAGAAGAACGAGCTCGGTATATGATCGAAATTAGTGACGATGCCCTCGCCCCCGTAATATTACCCAAAAAGAAGAATTTCACTCGCCGTATTACCAGAGAGCCTTTAGGCAGTATTTTAATCATTGCGCCTTGGAACTACCCCTACCTAACAGCGATAAACTCCCTCATTCCGGCGCTGCTTGCAGGCAACAGCGTGATTTTAAAGCACTCATCACAAACCCCATTATGCGCCGAGCGTCTACATCAAGCATTCACTAAAGCTGGGCTACCCAATGATGTATTTCAGTACCTACACTTAAATCACAAAAACACTGAACAGTTAATTGCTAGCGAACGCATTCAGCATGTAGTGTTTACCGGCTCGGTCAATGGTGGAGCCATTATCGAACAAGCCGCAGCAGGCCACTTTCATAGTATCGGGCTCGAACTTGGCGGAAAAGACCCAGCCTACGTGTGTGCCGATGCAGATATTGATGCTGCCGTAGAAACCCTGGTTGATGGTGCTCTGTTTAACTCTGGGCAATCTTGCTGTGGTATTGAACGGGTCTACGTTGATGCCGCAATTCATGATGAATTTGTCACTAAAGCCATCGCGATAATTAATCAGTATCGTTTGGGCTCGCCGCTCGAACTTGATACAACCATTGGCCCAATGGTTAGGGCTAGCGCTGCTGATTTCGTGCGCCAACAAATACGAGAAGCAACCGAGTTAGGTGCAAAAGCCCATATCGTTGAGTCTAACTTTCCATTGAGCAGAGAAGGTACGCCATACCTTGCCCCACAGCTACTCACCAACGTTAATCATCAAATGAGAATTATGACTGAAGAAACATTTGGTCCTGTTTTACCTATCCAAAAAGTCCATTCTGATAATGAAGCGATAAGCTTAATGAACAATAGTGAATATGGACTCACTGCCAGTGTTTTTACCACCAACATTAAGAGAGCGGTCAAGCTGGGTGAGCAGATCGAAACTGGCACCTTCTTTGTAAATCGCTGCGATTACCTAGATCCCGCTTTAGCATGGACGGGAGTAAAACACTCAGGAAAAGGTTATTCATTATCTCAGCTAGGGTTTGAAACACTAACTCGCCCCAAATCCTTCCATATTAAACATTGTTAGAGTAGCTATGACCATTATGCACTGGCACTATCCGACAGAAATCACAGTAGGTGAAAACACCAGCCAACAATTGCCTGACTATTGCTTATCTTTGGGAATGCAAAACCCTTTGATTGTCACGGATCCCAACCTTGCTGAAACCGATTTATTAAGCACACTCATTCAGTTTTGCGTACAACGGGGATTAACGGTTTCAGTCTTTAGTGAATATTCAGGTAATCCAACAGGTGCTCAAATAGAGCTCGGGATCAAAGTGTGTTTGAAAGGACAACATGATGGTGTCATTGCCATTGGTGGAGGATCATCGATCGATACTGGCAAAGCTATCGCCCTCGTTGCGAGGCAACAGCATAAGCTATGGGACTTTGAAGACCTTGGGGATAATTGGAAAAAAGCCAACAATGCTGACATCTTACCCATTATAGCCCTTCCAACGACTGCCGGAACAGGTTCAGAAGTCGGTCGTGCTTCAGTCATTACCGATGACACCGCCAAAGTCAAAAAGATCATTTTTCATCCGGATATGATGCCCAAACAAGTGATTTTAGACCCTTTACTGACCGCGAGTTTACCGCCACATTTAACCGCCGCAACGGGTATGGATGCACTATCACATAATATGGAAGCTTTTTGCAGCTCATCTTATCACCCCATGGCCGAGTCTATAGCCTTAGAGGGTATTCGCCTGTGTAAGCTCTATTTACCTATTACGTATGTTGATGGCAGTAACCTTCAAGCCAGAACACAGATGTTAATTGCATCAACAATGGGGGCAACGGCTTTTCAAAAAGGGCTTGGGGCAATGCATGCGATAGCGCATACCTTAGGAGCACGCTATAACCATCACCACGGTTTACTTAACGCCATTCTAATGCCTTATGTTCTGTGTGCTAATCAGCACTATCTGAAAGAAAAAATGCAACGCTTAGGCCGCTACCTTGATTTAGAACAACCTGACTTTATGGGCGTACTGGATTGGGTCATTCAGCTACGTCAGACACTCAGTATTCCACATACCTTAGCAGACATAGGCATTGATAATCGCGATATCAAACTGATAGCGACAATGTCTTTACAAGATGCCGCCGCGACAAGCAACCCGATCCATCTTAGTGCCATACAATACGAAGAGATAGTCCAACATGCCATTAATGGCACACTTGATTTATAGGTGAAGCCATGAAGATAGGTATATTACTCTGTGATGATGTCAGAGCGGAATTACAATCAGCACACGGTAATTATCCAGAGATGTTCAGTGCACTCATTGAACAAACTGATAACAGTATTAGGTTACAGTTTTATCGGGTAATAGATGGACAATACCCCCAGTCGTTAGATGAATGCGATGGCTATATCAGTAGCGGCAGTAAGTTCAGTGTGTATGATGAAAGCCGCTGGATTTATACTTTCAAAGCTTTCGTTCATCAACTCTATACCCAGCATATTCCGTTTGTCGGTATCTGCTTCGGCCATCAAATGATTGCTTGGGCTTTGGGGGGAGAAGTTACTCGCTCAGAGCATGGATGGGGGCTTGGCATAAAAGGAGTTACCTTTGAGGTTGCAGCACTAAAGCAACATAGTTGGCTGAGACCCCATATTGAGCAGTTTTCACTGGTTGTCAGTCATCAAGATCAAATTGTAGAGCCGCCCAAAAATACAAAAATATTAGCAGGAAGCACATTTTGCCCTTACTCAATGATACTGGTCGGCGAACATTTTCTTGGCATTCAGGGCCACCCAGAGTTCACCCCTGAATATTCATCAGATTTAATTGAAGCTCGAAAGGAGCTCTATCCTAAGGCTACCGCTGAAAAAGCGATAATCTCTTTACAACAACCGACTCACGCTCGTGAAGTTTCACAATGGGTGGTTAACTTTATTAAAAGCCGCGTTATGAATAAGGAGTAATGATAACGGCAATCAACGCCGCCTAATTAGCCGCTTTACTGCGAAGAACAACCGCAATACCACTTAAAATAATCAATGATGCAATGACTAAACGTAGTGATAACGACTCGCCTAAAACAACCACTCCCCCAACAGCAGCAATAACCGGTACACTCAATTGGATTGTTGCCGCAGTAGTGGATTGTAACTGTGGAAGTACTCGATACCACAACGTATACCCCATCCCCGAAGCAATCGCACCAGAGACAACAGCATAAGCCGTACCGGCAGCATCAAAGCTCAGCTGGGTTTTCATTATCCAACATAATACCACCCCCATAGGAACCGCTAACATAAAGTTTATTTGGGTTGCCTTTATGGGAGAGCTCACTTCTCTTCCCATTACCGAATAAACGCCCCATGCAACGCCTGCAATACTCATTATTGCGGCTCCTTCAACCGAAGGCGCACTTATACCCGGCATCATCAATATAACCAAGCCACCGAGTGCAAATAAAAAACCGCCCCATTGCCATCGTGAAAAACGTTCTCCTTGCCAGAAACCATAACCAATCATGGTCATCTGTACTGCAGCGAACAGAATCAGTGCACCAGCCGCCGCTGATAAATTAACATATGCATAAGAAAAACCCGCAGCATAGACAAAAAGCGCGGCAGCCATTGACCATGATTTGCGACTTGAAAGGCTGCTAGACCACCTATTGCTTTGCTTTCGCTTTCCTTCTCCGCTGAAATATTGCTTAAGACTAGAGGTAAGTAATAGAAAAACAGCACCAGATACAAGTCGAAGAAGCGTAAAGCTTGCAGGATCAATCGCTGTATCAAGCAACGCAATGCGATTTAGTAATGAGTTGCCCGCAAACGCCACCATTGTAATGGCGACAAAGAAAATCAATTTACTGTTTGCCATCTACTAGCCTAAAATCAATTATTAATAACAACAGCTACTATAACCGAAAAGAAAATAAATTTTGGCTATTTATTTCGTATCTTACAAATACAGCCATGGATATAATTATTTTTTAGTCATTATCGACAACAATATAATGTAAACTCATAAATACCTTAAAACAAAAAACATTGAAGTTAATCGCAATAACTAACAATTCACATTCCAATAAATAAAGAACTGGATTTCAATAGAAGTCCACATGCAACTAAACATTATATTTTTAAAAGCTAAATTTATGTCAAATTAAAATAAAATCACATTTTAAGCGAGAGAACATTAAAATTAAATGTTATAAATTTAACACATAAACAATCATCATCGGATTATTTGCACCTCACTAATCAATAATAACCTTATCACTTTTATTGTTAGTCAATAATGAATCTTTTCCGTCTTTTATTAGCTCAGGATTTTATGATAAATACAACCACCACAAAAAAATGGGAAAAAGATAAAAAATATTCACTTAATAAAAAAGTGGTCTTTGTCGTCAAAGGGATAAAAGGAAAAGGGCTAGGGCACTGCTTTCGAGCATGGACAATTGCTCAATCACTGCCAGCCGGCATTGATAGAACATTTATTCTTTCCCCCAATAGCCACTTAGGCGTTAAATTTTTCAAACAAAAGTTAGAGGATAACGTTGCTCTTTCAGATAACGATGAAGATATTATAAAAAAAATAATCGAAGCCAAACCTAAGCTTGTTATTAACGATATACTCAATACAGAACCCGAATATATTAAAACCATAAAAAAAATGAACATACCAGTCATTAATTTTGAGGATATTGGTTTAGGTAGTTTATATGCAGATTGTGTTATCAATGCAGTTTATAGTGACTCAGGTAACCATAAAGTATTATTTGGAAAAGACTATGCTGATATACGAAAAGATTTTGTTAAGCCTACACGGGAAAACATTAATAAAAACCCAACCGTTTCCGACATATTAATATCCTTTGGGGGAGAGGACCCTACAAATTTAACGCAGAAAACACTGAATATTATTGCTAAAAACCCCAAATTATCTAGTTTACATTATTACATTGCTCTTGGGCCAAGCTATCAGCATCAACACAACATTGAACATTTTGTAAAAACTAAAGGCATAAAAGCGACAATCATTGTGAACCAAGACATTGCTCCCCTCATGACGATTGTCGATATGGCGATTACAGCCAACTGTAGAACAGTATTTGAAACAGCCTTTATGTGCCTACCAACGGTCGTGATCTCCGCCAACGAACGAGAGTGTCTACATACCTTCTATCGAGAAGCCATGTTCCCCTACTGCGGAAACGGCCAACTCGTTAATGATGCCATTATTGAAAATAATATTCTGAAGCTCGCATATAACGCCGATATCAGACAAAGCATTGTCGAAAAGCTATTTACCATGGATCTGTCAAAAGGAATGGAGCGGATTATCGGCCAGATATCAAAATTCATAGGGCATACCAATGGGCATCAACCGCTTGTAACCCGTCATCTAACACATAACATCGAGAAGGAACTCTCATGAGTCATCAAGATTTCCCACCCTTTCCAGCCTGGCCAACATTTCATCCAGATAGCCTGATAGATATTGTTGAACCGCTAAAATCTGGAAAAGTAAATTATTGGACCGGTGATAAAGGCCGTGAATTTGAACAAGCTTATGCACACTGGTGTGGTACTGAATTCGCTATCAGTTGTTCATCTGGTACGTCGGCACTTCATACCATAATTAGTGCGATGGATATTGGCCCTGGCGATGAAGTTATCGTCCCATCATACAGTTTCATTGCCTCATCCTATGCTGTACTTCAAGCTGGTGCCATTCCAATTTTTTGCGACGTTTGCTCTGATCACACCATTAACCCTGATCGTATAGAAGCTCTTGTTACTGAGCGAACCCGCGCTATCGTCGTTGTCCATTTATATGGCGTTGTTTGCGATATCGACCCGATATTAGAAATAACTAGCCGCTACGACATTAAACTCATCGAAGATGCCGCGCAGTGTGTCGGAGGGGTATATAAAGGAAGGAAAGCTGGCACCCTTGGTCATGCCGCTGCATTCAGCTTTTGCCAAAGCAAGCATTTTACAACGGGAGGTGAAGGTGGAATGATCACCACAAATGACGAAACTCTCGCATGGGAGTGCCGATCATTTAGGGATCATGGCTTTGATGTAAAACAAAAGCTCGCTCTCTTAGAGATGGAAGAGAAAGACAAGTATATCCATAACCGTATTGGTTATAACTATAGGATGACCGAGATCCAATCCATTATTGGCCTCAATGAGCTCAAAAGGCTAGATACTTGGAACCTTGCCAACAGACGTAAAAATGCAGCGCTCTACCGTGAAAGCTTGTCAAACTGCGAGCACATCGAATATCTCCCACTTGATACAGAAGAAAGGCGTAACGCTTACTGGCTATTTCCAATCGTCTTTAATCAATCATTCGATGAAGAACGTACCGATCGCGTGTACAAAAAACTCGTCCAGCAAGGGGTCCCTGTCACCAAAGTGCTATGGCCTGAAGCTTACCGAGAAAAAGCTTACTCTGAGCTAATAGGTTTTGGCCGAGTCAATTTTCCGTTCCATTCCACTGAGTATACCGATTCAAAATCTATCGACTATGCGAACCAAGTATGTCCCATCGCTTACTCACTCTCCAAGCGCACCCTTAATCTACACCTGCACCCAACGTGGGAACCAGAACATATTGAAAGATGTGCCAGCGCGCTGTTAAACGCCCTTTACGACTCAGAATAATCTCTTATAAATTTAGGTATATATATGACATTTCCATACAGAAGTGAGGCCTTTTGGGGCGAGAAAAGAGCCCAACTGGCAGAGCAAGGTTACACCGTCATTGAGTCTGTTGTTCCCGCTTCGCTGAGGCAAGCCTCAATTGATGCTATTTGTGATTTTATGGCTGTAGATCTCAAGGACCGACGGACTTGGTATAAAGATGATCCAATTAATGATTCGGGCTCAGTTCCAATGCACCACCACCCAGCTTTTTGGCAAGTTCGTCAACACCCAGATATTTACCATGCTTTTGCAAAGCTCCTTGAGGAAGAAAAGCTTTGGGTAACGATGGATCGTGCTTCGTTTAAGCCACCCTGCCGATATGATCTTGAGCAATACGGTAACGATCAAAATCGGATGCACTGGGATTATGATTTCCGTAAATTGGACGAACCTGTCTATCAGGGGCTGATATACCTGACAGACACCGAAAAGAGCCAAGGCGCATTCGGTGGGCTACCTCAAGTTTACCGCCAAATAGTCAATAACACTTTTCATGATCCAGAACTGTTCGATAAATTCACTATCAATGGCCTATACCTTGAAGAGGTATACAAGTTTACAGAAGAAGATATCACCCGTATTGATGCCCCCG
Organism: Photobacterium makurazakiensis; assembly: GCF_050336715.1. Lineage (NCBI taxonomy): Bacteria > Pseudomonadati > Pseudomonadota > Gammaproteobacteria > Vibrionales > Vibrionaceae > Photobacterium > Photobacterium makurazakiensis. The sequence goes on along the minus strand of NZ_JAKJSJ010000025.1, from coordinate 35,268 downwards.
CAGGCAGTTTAGTTATCTTCGATAGCCGGCTACCACACGGTAATGTTTGCACACACCACTTTGACCCCCGTTTTGTCCAATTCATTGCAATGTACAAAGCGGATAGCGCACGACATGTACCTGAAGTTCTTCACCAGTCCAGAGAAGAGCGTATTAATTGCTATGAGTCCTCGCGTCCTCCCGCATGGCTTCGAGGCTGGCGCGGACAATTTGACCCTGAGCCCTTTAAGCCAGCAGAGCTAAGCCCTCTTGGTAAAAAGCTGGTGGGGCTTGAGCCGTGGTAAATAATAATCAGCATGCCAATTCAATAAAACCCTTGAAGCACAAACTACTCAGCGCTCTACCTATCGCCAGCTTATTCTGCGTACTTGGTTTTAACATTGGAAGTTGGGCTTCACGGCTTGTTGATCTGAAAATCGCAATGGCAATAACCGAGGCTCAACTTGGGTTTTACTTGTTAGCCACTAGCCTTGGGGCTATCGTCGCCTTTCCCATTACAATTTGGTTTCTTCATAATCTTGGTGCTAGAAAAACATCGCTATTACTTGGGATAGCAGCAACGTTATTGCTACCACTTTTGATGCTTAACCAATCTTATCCCATCGGACTGATATTAATGTTTTTTGAAGGCATTTGTTGTGCAGGTATTAATGCTTCAATTAATACTCTAGGCAGTGACTTCGAGAAAAAACATCATATTAAGTGTATGTCACGTCTGCACGCTGTTTTTAGCCTAGGGCTCGCAGCAGCAGCATTGCTCTCTATGGGCGTCATTCACTATATTTCTGATGAGCTTATTTACCATAGTATTTTCGTATCAGGAGTACTCATCACCCTGATCATTTATGCTTACTTTGGTCTTGATAAAAACGAAGCTCCCACAGCTTCAGAGCGGAAAAAAGAGCGCAAACTCATAAATATAAATACCTTAATACTCGGTACCATTGTCTTTTGTGCAACAATCATTGAGGGCTCAATGAATGACTGGAGTGCCGTATATCTACGTGAAGTGATCGGTACGACAGCAAGTATCGCCCCCTCAGGAATTTTAGTTTTCTCGATTGCCATGTTTATCGGGCGCCTATTTGCCGATAATTTACGTCAACGCTTTCCTGATCTTGTGCTAATCGCAATTGCTGGTTTTTTCGTTTCTATCGTCCTGTCTATCGGTCTATTTATTTCAGGGCTAGCGGCAACTTGGGTGTCATTTGCCATTGTCGGATTAACTGTTTCTTTAATTTCCCCTGCTATTTATGCCACAGCAGCAGCCATCGGACCTGGAAGCCTTTCTTTGATGGCTACTTTTGGTTCTACAGGCGGAATGGTTGGCCCTCCGCTAATCGGATTTATAGCGACTCATTTCGGGCTTACTACAGGTATGTATATGGTTGCGGCAAGTGGCTTAATTATTACATTTGCTGCTATTCAACTGCTTCAACGCCAACAAACTACTCAACTTCGCTCAGTTTAGGATAAGGAAATATGACATTAATCAGCGTGATCATACCAACATACAATTGCTCTGACTTTTTAGAGAAGACACTTGAATCTCTCTGCCATCAATCACTAGCACATGATCGATTCGAAGTTATTGTGGCAGATGATGGCTCAACCGATAACACCAAAGAGCTGACTTTCAGTTTTTCTCAAAAGCTTAATATACAGTACTGCTACCAACATGATCAGGGCTTCCGAGCCGCAAAAGTACGAAACCTCGGATTAGCGCAGGCAAAAGGGGATTACATTCTTTTTCTTGATAGCGGTGTTGTATTGCACGCTGATAGCTTACAAATCCACATGGATAAAATTGAAGAAGATACCAACTATATCCATATTGGTTTCTGCCATGGCTTTGAAGAACATTTTGTGGCTAAAAACAAATTTAGCCAACTTCTCGCTGACAACAATTTTTCTGAATTATTTACTGCACTTAGCGCGCATAACTCAAATCAAGATTGCCGCCAAAAATTACTCAATGAAATTGGCCACATACGTGGCTATGAAGCCTATCCATGGTTATTTTGCTGGGGGGGGCACCTTTTTGGTAAAGCTGCTTCATTTAGAGACATAGCAGGGTTTGATGAAAGTTTCACTCATTGGGGAGGTGAAGATGTCGAACTCGGCCTTCGTCTTCATAAAGCAGGATATCAATTTAAATTAGTTTTAGAGGCAATGGCGTACCATATCCCTCACCCCAAAGCTGAGACAGCAAATGCAAAAGCTACGCATAACAATTGTCACTACATTCATGCGAAACATCAGCTTCCTATTACAGGAACAATGATCACTAAAGATTGGGAAGATATCATTCGCAGCGTAGGCTAAATTTGGAAAAATGGGCAGATACTTATTGATTAATATAAGTGCATACATCTAAACAAATGCAGCAGCCTAGTACGCTGCTGCATTTCCGCTGAAAGTTTGAAAATTACACTTCAACGGTCACTTTCTTCGCTAATGACATTGCAAGGTTATTGTCATAATACGCGGCTTCGTTGATAAAATGTGGGTAAGCCTCGTAATCACCTTCCCAATAGATTTCACTGCCATCAAACAATGTAAAAATTGGATCGCCATTATTTAATACTTTGAAATCTGCATCTTGCACAGAACGGTGTACCATGCCTGCTCGCTCACCGCTTTCATCTTCTGGCAGCTTTAACGTTTCATGATATTTGAAAGCTTCATAGCTTGCAGGTAGTTCAGGCAAGCGGTCTTGATTATACAGGTCGACAAAATCAAGAATATGGGATGTCATTTCGTCCATCCAATCAAGAATATCTTGGCGGATCACCGATTGCGGCTGAGGCCCGACTTCAACAATCACCCCTTGGTTGGTAATTGAACTTAAAAAATAATGCTCTTCTACCGAGACTTGATCTTCTAATACAACCACCGCATCCGGCATCTGCATTTTTACATAAGCACCAAGCTGGCGGTTAAAAGCATCAGACTGCAACAGTATTAACGAAGGCCCCATGTTACTGGTGGTGTTGTGGAGGTCGATAATGAAGTCTGTTTTAGCATTACCTTTTGGCCCGAGTTGGGCATTTAATACCTTAGCGCGGCTTTGTTCATAGTTTGCTAGATTGTCATCATCTAGATCGCCTAAGCCAAACTGTCGGTTCATATCACAATCAAGATAACGCTTATTCTCTTCAAACGCTTTTGGATTTGCAAAAACCGTTTCGGTCGAGAATGTCTCACGCTTCACCAATGAAGGCGATTGCTGCCACTTTCGTAACAGATAAATGCCGCTAAACTCATTACCGTGGGTTCCGCCAACAATGGCAACAGTATCAATCGTGTTCGTCCTTGTAGTCACCGCTTTAACTCGCTCTGTAATTTCTGAATTATCTTAGATAAACAGATAACAGTTTCAGAAAGCTTTTACCAGAGAAATTACATTCGTTCCTATTCTAGTAAGCTGTTTTTAAGTTGATTTTTTATTTCTTAATCTCCATTCGATTTCACCACTATTTATCAATATAAGAGATGGGGGTTACTCCCCCATTTTTCAGAAAGTCGGATTTGACGCCTCTATACTCTGTTGCGTAAATTCTGGATAACCTGCTGGTTTATAAGTGTTAAGGTTAGTTTTAAAATTGCTATCTTTTAATGGAATGGTTGCTTTTCCATAATCGAAGCTATTTAATTTATTTCTCATCGCCTCATTACTTATCGCATCACCAGTTAATTCATACCAACTGATAATGACTGGCGTAACAAAGTAACCATAATTATTCTCAGCCACTTCATCAGGCTTAGCAAAACGCATAGCATGTGTTAGCCCTCCATCTTTATGATAGACAAACTTAATCTGCTGGCCTTCCATAGGAAGATCCTGCACAGGCTTAGTGTTTAGATCGCCATGTGCACTATAGCTACCATGAGTGATTTCTCCATTCTTGGTCCATACCGCGACATATTCCCAATCATGGCGGTGGCCAAACCAATCCCAACCGGCCATGGTTTGATCTTTTTCAAAATACAAAGAATAAAAGTGGCCGCAGTAACTATCACCCTGATCATCAATACAAGCATAGCGATACAATGTATTTGATGTCTCCAGGAAATAGTCATCACGGCAATCACCAGTAATCGGCCCCGAGTTATTTAACCCCGGATTTTGTTCTCCACTGCGGCTGATCCCTGCAGCAGGTAAACAGCCATCAGTATCAAAATCAAAGACTGGTTCATTACCATTTATAATACCGTTAACAGGAACCGCTTCATCCAAGTGTTGAAAGTCAGCGGCTTCTGAAGTTGTTATAAACAGTAAACCTATTAGCAAGCTATATTGTGTTTTCATTGTTTTACCTTTTGTTTTTCAAAAAAGGCAATCAAACAATAAATACTGGCAAGTACGGCAAAATCTAGACATATTTATCAATTCATTGCCCGACTCTGTCTTATTTGTTCAAGTCTGAAATCGCCCCTTTTTCTAAATCAAGCTCAAAATGGTAGCTTGGCTGGCCACTGGCAAATTTAGACAAAATGCCAAATAACCCACCGAAGCGCTGTTTAAAGACATCACCAAACTGCATCGAATCAGTATGAGTACCCGAGGCATGACTATCGATCACATGACTTGCTAAAGTACTGGCAAGTAATTCGTATTGCGGCATACGAGAACGATCAATATCTTTGAACGCTAGTTCATCAGCATTTCTTAAGCGGTAAAAATCAACGGCGAGATCAAAGCCATTCCACACTGCAAAATCTGATAATGCAATTCCTTGTTTGGCGGCAACCTGCTCTGCTTTTCGGGTTGCTTGAGCCCATGCTTTTTCAAAAGCAGGATCTTTAATCTCTGCTGGTTCAAATCGTACTGAGCTTTCCTGGCACATTTCTATTGACTGGCGACCATCACTTAAGCTGGCGACTTGCTCTTGGGTTAACGGACTATCAAGCTGACTTAAAATCATCATTTGGCGTCCATCCAACGCAAAAACCATCTGCTTTAGATCACAAGGCCACTCTTCAGGTAAAAAGCGCATTCTGGTTAATTCAGTGATATGCCAATTAGTGAATTCGTAATAATCACGAGATGTGAGTACATCTTTGTTCCAAATTTCCTCATTACCTTTGGCCTTGAGGTGCTGCCATTCTTGCTCATAATGCTCAAACAACTCATTAAAGCGTGGGACTTGGTCTAAGATCACCGTTTCAACTTCAACTTGTTGTTTTGGCTTGAAGGTCAGGAGTTTGTAGGCCGGTACATATGCCGCCATTGAGGGTGCCTGAATATTAAACAGGAAGGAGCCATCATCATAGTGCTTTACACCGGTATCATTAAAATGCATGTGGCCACCAACATGCAGTTTGATCCCTGTTTGCGCCAACGCTTTACTAACATCTTCTTTTGGCGAACGTGCCAACTGGAAATTACCAGCCCCAAAGATATCTTCGATGGTTTCAGCTGCATCATTGTAGAATTCCGTCATAGGGAAATGACTGAAGGCCACCAGCGTCTTACCCTGAGCATCAGCACGCTCTACAACATTTTTCATCCAATCAATAACATGCGCTTTATGAGTCAGCATTTTGTTATAGCCTGCATTTCCTGAACCAGCAAAGTTAGCAGCCAGCTCTGGCTGAGCCATATCAGCATCAGCGTTTGGAAGATATACATTGGCATCAATCGCTAATAACCAAAGCCCTTCCACTGGCTCGACTAAGTAGCTGGTATCAGGCACCATAAAACAAGCTGAGTAGTCCTCTTGCTTATAACTTCCCCCTGTTCCTTCATGGCAAATTTCATACTGCCGCTTACCGTACTCTGCCTGCTCACCCGCGATTTCAAATGTATAATCTTTTTGGTTATAACTTGAATATGGTGTCTCCCAGTACACATTTGACGATTGAGGGAAGAAGCCAAAGTCTGCCAGCTCAACCATAAGCCCTTCATAGCCAAGCTCTCGAATTTCTTCCGTACAGATGGTTGGTAGCTCATAGCCCGCATCAATCACCGTTGACGCACCTTCATAGCCTTGGCATTCATTTGCCCCTTTGCTGTAGATGCGCTGCGTTTTGCCATCCTTACCGAGGAAATCTCCCTCACCGCTTGGGCGATCAAATGGCCTAACCGGATCGTGATTACCTGGAGCTGCAAAAAACTCAATGTCGTGTTCGTTGGCGTATTTATCGAGTATTTTTTTCAAGCCTCGGATATGAACGGGTTGGCCATCATCACTAAAATCACCGGGTAGCGCGATGTATTTAACTCCTCGCTTAACGGCATCATCTAAAGCCGCCAATAGGGCAAAGTAATTTTCATTAAACAAACGGGTTGAAGTCAGCTGCGCATGCATGCTGCGGATTGTCGCTAACTCACCACTTTTGCTGTTTTCTAACCCTTGATAGCTGCCGTCTTTAAATTCACCGTAAACATCGTGAAAGTGGATATCAGGCATAAAAGCGACTTGGATATTCTCTGCTGCTATTGCAGTTCCAAGACCACATGAAAGAATGGCTGCCACACTACTTTTTATGATCCTTTTCATCGAAGGAGTCTCCATGACAATTAATTATTGGGCTTTGGTAACTTTGAACTTCGGTTTTGCTTCTTCTTTCTTTTCAGGTAGTTCTTCACCTTTAAATATCAGCAAAGAGCCTACGGCAATAATTCCAGAACCAACGGCAATTGCGAGTACGTATACCCCCCAACTCTCTACCGCTAACCAACCATAAAAGCCCGAAATTGGTGCTCGGTTTACGGCACCGAGGCCTACTGCTAATGCCGCACCAACTGCAGAACCAATGACGTTAATGAGAATAATTTTCGGGTTGGCCAATGCAAATGGGATCGCCCCTTCCGAAACACCGATCAGTCCCATCAGCGTTGAGGCTTTACCTGCATCTTGTAAAGATTGAGGGAAACGTTGTTTCCAAATAAGGGTTGCTACACCGATGCCGATAGGTGGAATAATAATGGCGACTTGCGCCGCAGTATTCGGATCATAAATACCGGATGCCAGCATTGCCATCGCGGTTGTCACAGCGGCCTTGTTGATAGGCCCACCTAAATCGAAACCCACCATTCCGCCAACAACAGCGGCAAGAACAACCTTGTTACTGTCAGACATACCCAATAACCAGTTTTCAAGACCACGGTTCATCGCCGCGAGTGGATCGCCAATGATGTACATCATGACAAGGCATGCGAGTAGTGTTCCCCCAACCGGAATGATAAAAATAGGGCCCGCTGATGCAATTGATTTTGGCAGTTTCACCTTGGTGACCAGCATCTTAACGATATAGCCAGCAATAAAGCCTGCGACCAAAGCGCCAAGGAAACCTGTCCCAAGATCTTTAGCTAACAGACCTGCCACCATACCCGGAGCGATACCTGGCTTATCAGCAATTGAAAAAGCAATATAGCCAGCAACCACAGGAAGCATTAGGCTTAGGGCAAGTCCACCAAAACCATCGAAGGCATGGAACATTCGCACCAACGCATTTGCAGCTTCTGCATGACTACCATCCCAAATATTATCAATGCCATAAAAAGATGCGCCAATACGCGCAATCCCCATAATCACTGCACCAGCAATGATCAGCGGCAGCATATAAGAAACACCGGTCATGATAGCTTGTTTCACCTCGCTACCAACTGTTTTCTCTTTTTTATTCAACGTAAACTTAGCCATTATTTATTTCCTCACATAGCGCTTCGAAAACAGCGTCTCCATGTTTAATCGGATCGGCTACCGCACACTCCAATACAGGTAACCCACTAAATTTCTCTTTATTTGAAATCGCAATTTCTGCAGCAATAATACAACCATCCGCACGGGCAATATCATCTTCAGTTATTTCATTTTCAATACCTAGGCTTCCCTGAGTTTCTACTTTTACTTCATGCCCTAGTTTTTCACCGACCATTGCTAATGACTCAGCAGCCATATATGTATGAGCTACACCTGTCGGACAAGCAGCAACACAAACAAAAAACATAAGTACCTCTCTAACTTTTCACTGGATTAAAATAGAAAAAGCACAGAAAAGACGTAATTGTCTTCCTGTGCTTTTTTATATAAGTAAGATATTGATGGCCAAAGATATTTATAGAAGAAAAGGATAAATAAACAGGGTTAGCATTATCATCTGCAGCCGGATCCCCAGCATTACGATGACATGACTGTATTTGCTTAACAGACGAATCACCAAAAACATGCTTTAATAATTTAAAATCAACAACTTGAAGTAAAACACTTGTCTTTACATCACCAATCGAGGCTAAATTGCTTTTCTGCATGTAATGATATTTCTGGGTACTTCCCTGCGTACTCAAACTCTCCCATAAGCTAGACCATTGAACAGCAATATCATCTAAATTATCATTTTTGTTATATTCAACTCCATTTAAGTCTTCAGATTTTGGAATCAATGAAACACTAATTTTTTCAAGCATCACTAGCAAAGAGAGAAGCCATTCGCTACCCCTTCCTACTATTTTACTTAAAAATAAAAGCTCTTTTAGCATTGAGTCCATCCAAACTAAATGAATAATTAACAAACAAATCGTATCAGCATTAACATCATAACGTCTAAGAGCAAGATCACATTACTAATAGTATTTAATTAAATAATTAGTGATATATATTTCATCCATAATCAGCTAATTAATAATATGCATAGTTCGTAACAAGAATATTGCAATAAAATCCACACTATATTCAACTTAGGTTTTGATATGAACACCATCTTTAAACTTAAGAAACAATACTATGCTTGCTAAAATAAATGTTATTCCATTTCCTAACACTAGAGGAATATCGTGTGACATATATCCATACACTAACCAGCAAAATACACCAAAAACAAACATGATATACATAACTAATGAAATACCTGTCGTATCTTTGGTCTTAACGGTTTGAATTACCTGCGGTAAAAAAGACAATGTTGTACATGCTGCAGCTACACTGCCTAGCACTGCCGGATGCTCCAATAGATAAGGGAAACCAATCAGACACAAGCTAGAAACCACCATAACGTTCAAAGATAACATTTTCATTTTTGCACAATCCATCCTCGATTCTACTGAATCATTACTACTTGGCTCGTCACGCCACTTGCTCAAATAGGCACCCTTTAAGTAAGGCTGTCGTTTGTTCTGCTGTTTTTGCTTGCACTGGACATGTCTGCATCAATTGCTGCCTAAAATCACTATGCATAAGCTTGCGGGCTAACTTAGAAAAGATATTCATGTGCGTACCATCATTATCATTACTGGATATTGTCAGCATGATCACCGTTGATACCTGCTCATTCTCTTTTTCATTCCATATAATTGGTTCAGCAAGGTGAGCAACAGAAATACTATTGTGCGTAACATGCTCTGATTTACAGTGCGGTACTGCTACACCAAAACCGAGTGATGTAGCAAAGATTGCCTCACGCTCCCAAATTGCTCGTTCAGCGTCATCACCTCGCTTCACCCTGCCTTGAACTTCTAGATTGTCCGTTAAGAGCTTTATAGCATCGGCTTTATTTTTTGCGCTGCATTGTATTATTAAGCGTTCATCAAGAATGTCAGGCTGATTTTGTTGTTGCCAGAACATATCAATACACGCTTTAACCTCACAAGCGGTCTCTTTGCTAATCACTGTTGTTAGCAGTTTTTCACAATCGCTACTGTCCAACCGACTTAAGTGAGCACGTAACAACGCAATATTCGGTGAAGACACACTTATTTCGTCAAACCCCATTGCCAATAGCAGTGGTAAAGCTTGAATATCCCCCGCCAATTCGCCGCAAATGCCTAGCTCAAGCCCAGCTCGTTTAGCGGTAACAGCAAGGTCTCGCAAGAAAGTAATAAAGCTAGGGTTTAAACTGTCATACAGTGACTTAATATATTTATTGCCTCGATCACATGCCATGAAGTATTGGGTTAAGTCATTGCTGCCAATGGAAACAAAATCCACCCAGTTTGAGATCTTCTCCAGCATGTACAACGTTGAAGGTACTTCAACCATGATCCCAAGCCTCCATTGGCCAAGCTGATAACCTTCTGCGGCCAACTGCTCTGCACATTGGTGACATAGCTGATGGATCCATTTGACCTCCTCCACGCAGGAAACCATTGGGATCATAATATCAATAGCCCCCGCTTGGGTTGCACGTAGTAAGGCTCTGATCTGGCTCTCAATCATTGTTTGGTGTTGCGGGTACATACGTATAGCACGGTAGCCGAGGAACGGGTTTTCTTCTTGTGGTAAGTCAAGATACGGTAAAGGTTTATCACCACCAATATCTAGGGTTCTTATAATAACTTGCTTACCGTTTGCTGCGTTTACAACCTCGCAGTAGATTTCATATTGCTCCTGCTCTGTTGGCGCATTAGGGCTATCCATAAACAGCATTTCAGTACGGAATAAGCCGATCCCTTCTGCACCTTGGGTGAATGCAGCTTCGGCTTCCAGTCCTACAGCAATATTGGCGTAAAGTGCCATTGGTCGGCCATCTTTTGCCATGCCTTTGGACGTAACAAAAGGCGCTAACTCTTTTTCTTTTGCAGCAATTTTACGTCCTTCTAAATCATAGAACTGTGCAACGGCATCATTAGGATCCCGAATCAAACAGCCATGTTGCGCATCCAAAATAGTCCATTCAGCCCCCCGAATGAATGACGGTAAGTTATCGATACCGGTTAGCACAGGAATACCAAAAGAACGCGCCAGAATAACCGTATGGGAAGTTTGACCGGCATGAGCTAATACGATGCCTTTAAGATGGGATTTGTCGAACGCAAGCAATTCACTTGGTGTTAGATTCTCGGCAATCACTATGCTGTCCGATGTCAGGACAACTGGATTATTCAACGGATTACCAACGACAATACCTGCTAGCTGAACGCACAAATCTTCAATGTCTAGCGCTCGTTCTCTCAAATAGCTACTTTCGCTATTCAGTAGAGGGGCTTTTAGTTCACTGGCGGCATCTGCTATTGCCCTAAGGCTATTTGGTTGCGAGGACTGATTTAACAGCGCGTCACGAAATATACTGTCACTAGCAATCTGCCGATGAGCCTGCAAAATGGCCTGTTCTTCTTTTGTGTTTTCACCCAGCATTGCCAAATTATCTGCTAGCTGCTGTTGTAGCTTTGCTAGACCAGTTAACAAAGACTCTGTAATGACCTCACTTTGCTGGCGCTCTGCTTTATCAGCCAGTTGATATAAATCGACTTGGCTACAAGAAACGGGTTTACCCTGTCCAACCCCTCTTGAAACCACACTACCACGCACAAGTTTGGGGCTTGCCATCACTAGAGAGACAGGTAATGGTTGATCGTCGTTATTCTCAATTACAGCAACTGCCTCATCACAATGTTCAAAATCACGCTCAATGAAATGCTTCATGTGCTCAAAAGCCGCAATTTCATCTTCACCGTCAAACACAAACTGGCAAACATCCCCTAACACACTATCGGTTCCAACCAGTGACAACACACTTTTCGCGTTAGCCCTTGTGCCTTTCGTGCTATTAACCAAAGATATTTGGCACTGAAACGCTTGTGCTCGGCTTTCTATTTCTGCGGCTGGCCTCGCATGTATGCCATTAACCAGTACATTTTTAAATTCAAATTGTTTCGTCATGATAATACCTAATGCATTTGACAAATTTTGGGGGTGTACGAAGCCACTCACCATCATTGTGACGGTGAGGGTTTATTATCTATACGTTAGTTACCGTTCGGTTGGGCGTAACTTCAAAGCAATGAGTCCCTGCTTCGGAATCGTCGTCGTTGCTGTCGCCTCGACTTGGCCTCGCTCCATGCCATCGGCAACTTCAACCTGCCAACCGGATGGGAGCTCACCCAATGCTACCGGCTGACAGCTGTTATTTATCAACCTAACGATAATGGATTGAGCATCGTCTTCCGCGGTTTTAATCGCACTCACTGCAAGGGTTGGTAGATTAAATGCCATCAGGCTGAAATGTTCTGGCGCTCTAAACACTGGTGGGGCGATCATAAATCGCTGAACCACTCCGTTGTGCAGTGTTAGCGGGGCTGTTAGCCAATGCTTTACACGCTGGCACAACTGGGCTTGCATTGCTTTTCCACTGAACGGATACAATGCAAGGCGGAACGACAACGGTTTCTTTAGTTGCGAGTCAGGGCTTACGTCCGGTAGGCCGGACAAACGACCAGGGCGGTATTTCAAATCGGGCTTACCCACATAGCCTGCAGCACGGAACAACGTAATCGCGATTGACTCTGGGTACTGCTGATACTCACGGATCCCATCAGTAAAAATCGCAATCCCGCCATGCTTAGTTTCGCCAGCGACCAAACTTTGCATTGGGTAGATAGGTACAGGACATGATGTCCATTCCTGCGCTTGCCACACAGACAGTGCTTGCTCATCATCACCACGACGGATCAGACCAATCGGCTGGTCGGCAATGCTCTCCCGATTAAGGAAATCGCCGTTGACGTGCAACTGTAAGCGATGGTCATCAACTTGATTTTCAAGCTGTATCTGAATATCAACTTGCTCACTGTTTTGCTTAAGTGAAAGTACCATTTCCACGGTTTGTTCTGTGCTACATACTTTGTCAGCACGCTCGTGCAGGTTGCTCGGCAAAATAACCTGATAAGTAATGCTGATCGCTGAGCGTAGCGAGCCATGGGATACCTTTATCTCCGTCGCTTTCGTCGTCAGTGTAATAAGGTGATCGCTGTGAGGCGCTGAGAAATCATAATTATCTCCATCGTCTCCACCATCGATTAACGTCAACAAATCGTCCCAATGCTCACCTGTGACGTTATTTGTCAGTGCGACCTTACCAGCTTCATCAACACTCACCGACAAGTAGTCGTTGTAAATTTCCTGAGACCGTATGCTCTCAACGGGTTCATGCGCTTTCGGTTCATCATCACTGCAATCGCTATCTTCCAACCGTTCAATTAGAAGGCTACGATAGCCACAAGCTGGCAGCGCGTTCAAAGAAGCAACAATGCGATGGCGATACCACGATTTAAAACGTTCATCACCTAGCGTTGTTGGATCCTGAACAATAGCGTTGATATCAACCAACTGGCACGCATCAAGCTGGAACTCGACAGGCTCATCACCGTCATATAAAGCAAACTGGCGAGTCGGTAGCACCAACTCTAACTCTACCAATGCATCACGTACATATGGCAACGGATTAAAAGCGAGTACATATTCACCGTTCAGCCCTTTGGTTGACGCATCTGCCAACTGTTTTAGCGTGATATCTTTCAACCGTTCTGCACTTTCACGTACTGCTTGAATCCGCGCTAATACCTGCTGGTTGACTGAATCGGTATTACAGCCACCAATCGAGTCATGTGCATGGCTTTGCATCAGCTGCTTCCAATTCTTTTCCATCAAGCCATAGGGGTATTTCAATCCTAAGTGGTTAGCCACAGTTAGCAAAGGTTCTAACTGATTGACCATCAGATTTTCAACATCGCTATTAAGCTTCTTAATATCGTATCGGGTTGAATAAATACCACGGTGGATCCGGCTGTATTTTCCATAAAGCATTTCACTTTCTACCACAGGCAGTGAGCCTCCAGTGGTAGCGGTGAAATAGTCCTCAAAGTGGCACAATTGATAACTGTAATCTCGTTCACTATTGGCATGTTGGATTGCTTGTACCGTCTCACTCTGCCATGGTTTTTGATCATGCCCGCCCATAAACAGGAATTGTTCACGTTCACCAGGCCAAAAACGTTCGGTCATTTTTTGGTCAATCCCATCGAGATGACAACTCATCGACTTCATACCTTGGAAGGCGCTATAACCAAACTCCAAGACCGCAGTCGTGACTTCGCTACCGTTCGGAGCTCGCCAAATAAACTCGGTGTTTTCAGTGATCCCTTCCCAAATCCCACGCCAGAAAACACACTTATCGATATTAAAATGCTGCAACAGCTGCGGCAATTGCTCACTCTGTCCAAAAGAGTCAGGCACATACCCCACTTTCATCACGGCACCAAAACGCTCAGCATCACGGCAACCCCATAACAAGTTTCTTAGCTGCGATTCACCATGAACAACACACTGATCCGTTTGTGTATACCATGGCCCCACCAATAACTTGCCTTTCTTAACCAGCTCAATAACACGTTGGGTATCTTCCGGAACAACACTTAAGTAATCTTCCAGCATGACCGACTGGCCATCGAGGACAAAGCAAGGTAACCCGTCATCATTTTCTAATTGGTCTAGCACCTGCTGCATGGTAAAAACAAGCAATACCTGAGACTCTTCAGTACTGAAGTACCATTCACGATCCCAGTGGGTATGCGGCACAATATATGCTTTTTTATTCAACGACATGACACTAGCCTCTATGCTGATTCAGGGTGTTTAGTTTGAGATGATTCCAAGGTCTGCTTTTTAGCAAACTGGCGCTTCATCAATACGGTTGTTCCTATCGCGACAAATGCCACGCCTGCTGCTATTGAAACGAGATACAAGAAGAAGTTTGAAGACAGGATAAGCGCTAAAATACCCGCAGCAGGTGCCTCGACTATAGAGCTAAATAAGATGACTAATGACGCAGAAATTGCACTGCCGATGGTATTAACCAGAATCAATGCAGGGTTGGCCAAAATGAACGGTATTGCCCCTTCACTGATCCCAACACAGGACATCATCAACGCAGCACGTCCGTTCTCTTGTAGCTCTTGGGTATAATATTTTTTAGCAATAATGGTCGAAACACCAATACCAAACGGTGCAATCATAATTGCGATATGAGAAGCCGTAACGGGCTCATAAATCCCTTGCGCAAATAGACCTAAGCTCACCGTAATGGCTGCCTTATTAATTGGCCCACCCAAGTCAAAACCCACCATAGCGCCAAGTACAGCAGCCATCAGTACCTTGTTACCGCCAGACATGTCGACTAGCCAATTTTCCAAGCCTGAATTGAGAGCAATAAGCGGATAACCCACAATATATTTCATGGTGAACAATACGATTGCAGTGCCTAATAATGGGATAATCACCATAGGAAGTAGGCTGCGAAACTCTTTGGGTAACTTAATGTTTGCTAGCATCCAGCGAACGAGATAACCGACCATCAAGCCGCCAAGTAATGCTCCGAGAAAGCCCATTTGCATATCTCGAGCCAGCATTCCGGCAATTAAACCTGGGGCAATAGCAGGTTTCCCCGCAAGGCCAAAACCAACGAAAGCCGCAATAACCGGGAATAACAATGTCAGGCCATATAAGCCAAATGTCTTAAGATCATGTATTATTTGCGCTAAGAAAGAGTTACTTTCATTTAAATCCACACCCGTTAACGTTTCAAATAATGAGCCAAACGCCAGCATCATACCACCAGCAACAATAACAGGGATCATATACGACACCCCCGTCATTAAGGCTTCACGCAATTTATCTAATTCTGTTTTTTCTTTTTTTAATAATAGGGCCATGGTAATTATCCTTAATTATTATTTATAATATGCACCATAGTTTCATACACTGCCGCAGGTTGCTTTATTGGATCGGCGACTGCACACTCCAATGTTAATAAGCTCTCAAATCGTTCAGCGCCATCTATTGCAATTTCCGCCGCAATAATTGCGCCATCAGCTCGTTCAATGTCGTCTTCGGTGATCTCATTGTCTATTCCCGTACTCCCTTGGGTCTCGACTTTTATTTCCCACCCGTGCTCTTTACCAAGCACTTCTAACGCTTCTGCCGCCATATATGTATGGGCAATACCTGTTGGGCAAGCAGCTACACAAACAATAAACATATTCACCTCTTTAACAGCTTTTAAGTCTGTTGATTTTCAAGAATAAAAAAACGGCAACCACCTTAAAGTGATTGCCGCTTATTTGATTGATATTAAAGCCTTTTACTAGAAGATCGCGCTCAAATAAATTAGCAACTAAGTTGTTGAACATCACAGCTCTACCCGGAGCATAACGGTAAAAGCTCACAAGAGAACTCGCAGATACTCCTTTAGAAAAATATAAATATGTGAGTAACAAAACAGAAAGTAACGTTCGCACTTGTGCTGCACAAGACAAAAAGTTACGTTTCCAGCGAGTGCAAGTTACACCATACCAATAGCGCACTTTCTTACCGATTAAATCACCAACACAGATATAGAGCTGATTGTAGTTTGAGGCTACTTCGTCAAACTCTTTATCAGAATCCATAATTAAATTTTCATTATTATGAATGCAAGCGCAAGAATAAATAGCATTAACCAGAGTGTATAAAACACTCTGGATAAAGGCTATTAATGTCTTTGCATTCAATTTCATTCTAATTCCCACCCATGAAGTGAGATAATCATATACAGGATATAAAAAATATTGTGTGAGGTGTTTCACAATTGATGTTTTAATCATTATTTATTTTTAGTACATGGCATCTAGCACTAGTTGTTTTATTTATTACTATCACGTTGCTTTGACATAAAAAATAAATAAAGATAAACAGCCAAATATGTTGTGCT
The DNA here is from genome assembly GCF_050336715.1 of Photobacterium makurazakiensis. Lineage (NCBI taxonomy): Bacteria > Pseudomonadati > Pseudomonadota > Gammaproteobacteria > Vibrionales > Vibrionaceae > Photobacterium > Photobacterium makurazakiensis. Next base: position 18,801 of record NZ_JAKJSJ010000025.1, on the reverse strand, counting down.
CTATCGATACCAAGCTCTACATAAAAACTCGACAATTCGGCTGTTGTTATGATGACTTATGCCAATCTGGATAAGTCATTGATCTAAGTATTACACAGCCTTTACCTGAGCCACTTTTAAATAGGCATGTAGCTCGCCGTTTTTATACTCTATTGCTGAATGGATGCTACTGGCTTTATTCGCGATAATCGCACTTTGATAGTGGTTATCGCCTTTGAAAATCGACAACTCAATAAGACCATCAACTAACTGCCAACTACCGGTCGTTCGTAAACGCTTAAACAGCGTAAACTCATCCAGTGAACCATCGGGGTAAAGCATCAGCTCGGTAATATAACCCGCACTACAAGTTTTTATCCAATGCTGAGTAGTAACTTCATCATGCGTAAAATGCCGTTTAGTGGTCAGCCATTCATTTAAGGCTTGCTGCTCTTCGGCGTCGGGCGCAGGCAAATCATGGCGTTCGAGCAGACGAACACGTGCTGATTCTCTGTAAAAAAGTTGAAGTAGCTGCTGGGTTTTCTTTTCAGACATCCTGATCACCATAAAAAAGCATTAGATAACAAACTGTAACGCTTCTTTATGACAATATTCTATTTAAACTCAATTTTTGCCAAGCATGTCAAAAGTTAACTTTACCTCTTAACGTCTTGGTTTGTCCCCGTTGTGTTTTTTTATCAACTCTACGTTTCTGGGAGTTTCGGGTTGGCCTTGTCTCTCTTCGAGACTTTTGTTGCACCACAGCAGATTGGATCAGTTCTTTCAAGCGCTCTAATGCATCTTCTCGGTTCTTCTCTTGAGTACGAAACTGTTGCGCTTTAATGATAATAACGCCCTCTTTTGTAATCCTGCTATCAGACAGCTTTAATAGCCGTTCTTTGTAAAAAGCAGGCAAGGTTGAGCGTTGAATATCAAAGCGTAAATGGATGGCACTAGAGACTTTATTGACATTCTGTCCACCTGCTCCTTGGGCTCGAATTGCCGTTAATTCGATTTCCCAGTCACTCAGTTGAACAGCGTTTGAAATGTTTAGCATAGCAATACAGAAAAATGACTTCGTTAAAACGAAGTATATCACCTTTGATGCTTTACTCTATGTGATTACACAATATCAGCGTTTGGTAGGCGAAAACTCATATATCAAAAGAAAAATAGTTAAAAGCAACAGAAAAGTACAACTTTGGTCGTTATACCCCAGTACGTTTTTTACACTTTACGACATTATTACTCAATGAATTATGCTATTTCTCTTATTGCTGATTTCGGTTTCTGGTTAAGGCCGTGGTTACTCGATATTTCCACGGCCATTATTGCTTGTCTTCTTGTGATCTTTGGCTCTGATATCAACCGAATTTTAAGAAAACAGCTGTCCAGCACCCACTTTATCATTCGTACCACAGTGTTTATTTTTGTTCACTCATTTGGCTATGGCTTTTTAATCATCAAAGCATCGCCATTTTTATCGAAGCAGCTTGAACAATTACCCAACCACTGGCTCGTTGGTTTTGTTACGATTGCATTCATCGTTGTTGGAGCATGGGCACAAAGAAATAGGCAATTTGGTTAAGCCCGATATCTATAGTAACCAAGTAAGCTATACAGCCATATTGAAAATTTGATACATCATGATTAACCACAGTGATACACCGCCAACAGCCATTGATGTAATAACAGCCAACTGCTTTAACTTTGAAAATAAGATTGATTGCTGCATACAAACCCCCTAATTTAGCAAGTACTCTTAACTCTATAGTTAACCTCTTTGCAACATTATATTACCTTGAAATATAGAATTAAGCAGAGATTGAGATCACCAAAAACACGCTTGACCTAAAATGCTAAACCTTTGGCCTGTATAGCAAAAAGCCCAGCAAAAATGCTGGGCTAAAAATCAAAACAAATACTAAACCCTTCGGTAAGGTAAGTAAACAGGCTCCCACATATGTTCGGCAAGTTCCTGCTCGATATCTCGACCCCTCAGTATGCTCTTTGGATCTGTCGATTTAATATTTTCTAATATTTTGGTGGCAACGTGCAATGAAACATCTTTTAATTCGCTTATTTGTGGGAACACGCACCCTTTAGCTAAATCCTCTTCACTAACACATTCTGCAAGGGCATAAGAAGCCATCGTAAACATATCCAGTGTGATTTTTTGTGTCTGTGCAACAATTGCGGCTAAGCCAACACCGGGGAAGATAAATACGTTATTGCCTTGGCCAACACGATAGTCAAAACCATTATAGCTAACATTATCAAATGGGCTTCCCGTAGCAACAATAGCCTGACCATCACTCCAGAGGTAAATATCCTCAGGCAATGCCTCACAATTTGCCGTCGGGTTCGACAATGGGAAGATCATTGGGCGAGACGTGTACTCCATCATTTTTTGTACATGCTCTTGTTTAAATGCGCCACCAATGCCACTTGTGCCTAACAAAACGGTTACTGGATAATGGTTAATCAGTTCAGTAAGCGAAACTTTATTTTCTTCAACTGTTTGCCAGCCCTCAGCTAAATGGCGTGGTTTGGCATAACGCTTTTTATATTCATCAAGACCAACACGATCGTCAAAGACTAAACCTTGCGAGTCGAGAATAAAGATTTTATCTCGTGCCGTTGCGTGCGAGCAGCCTTCTTTAAGTAGGCCTGCATAAATTTGATCAGCAACCCCTACACCACCAGCTCCTGCGCCATAAACAACGTAGTTTTGATCAGCTAGCGATTCATTTTTAACTTTAACGGCTCCAAGAATACCCGCTAAAACAACCGACCCTGTACCTTGAATATCATCATTAAATGACGGAATAAAGTCTTCATAATCTGATAGGTTATCAAAGGCATTCGATTTGCTGAAATCTTCCCATTGTAGAACTGCTTTGGGGAAATTACGTTTTACTTGATGAACAAACGTCTGGATAAAGTCTTTATATTCTTGGCCACGCATACGCTTGCGAGGTACACCAAGATACATTGGGTCATCGAGTAAATCTTGATTATCAGTACCAACATCAAGGGCAATAGGTAAACAGTGAGCAGGGTGGATACCTGCACCCAAGGTGTATAGTGACAGCTTTCCGATTGGAATACCCATACCACCAACGCCCTGATCACCAAGGCCTAAGATGCCTTGGCTATCAGTCACAACAATAATTTTAATGTCTTTACCCGTGAAGTTACGCGCCAAATCATCCATTTGATCCACGTTATCTTCAGTAATATATAAACCACGTGCTTTCTGGTAACGGTGACTAAACTCCTGACAAGCTTTACCCACCGTAGGGGTATAGATAATGGGGGTCATTTCATCGATATGACGAGAAAGTAATGCATAGAAGAGTGTTTCATTACGATCTTGTAGTGCACGTAAAAAAAGGTATTTTTCAATATCTGTCGATGCACTTTTAAAGCCGTCGTAGACTCGGTTTAGCTGATCATCAAATGTTTGTACTCGAGGTGGTAATAAGCCACTTAGCTGGAACGCTTCACGCTCTTCATAACTAAAGCCTGTACTTTTATTTAATGTTCTGTCATTTAACAACTCAGTACCGGTTAGTGAAACAGGTCTAAACTCATTTCCTTCAGCATCTTTCCAACGCAGATATTTGCCAGTTGTCATTATGTTCCTCCATTTACATTTTTAGTCATTATTTTTGGTTTTTAGCCATCACTAATGTAGGGGTTTTCATTTGTTGATAGAAAACCCAACAATTGTAAAATTTTTGTATGACAAAAAATGTGATATCAGAATCTTTTATGACATCTATCTCATAAATGAGTAATGAAGCGTCTAGCTTTATGAACGGTGGGCTTTTACTTTAAGCATTCTCTTTTTCGTTTTTTCTATTGCAGCCTGGCTACGCAACTTAATGTTTTTTCGCACTTTAACCAAGTCACTCACAACGATACAACTCGTTGACATTGCTGGCATTTCCATAACGATTTATATTTTATCTTTTGCCACCAATTACGCTTTAGCTGGATCATTTGAACATTACATTGACTACACATACCGCACCTCGATACTTAATGTTGACTTAATTAACACTATAAATATAGTATGACGTACTGTATTTAATTTCAAGTCAAAAAAATGTCAGACACTGGTAATTAGTTGACACTTAGTAAGCTTCTTTTTCGGTAATTACAGCTACCGCAAAACAAATAAACTGTATAAATCCCCCTCAAACAATCGGTTGCCGATACCGTTTGCGTATATATTCCACTCACTCAGACAGCATAAATTTGATCGCAATCACAAAATATAATGTTTCAACAGAAATGGTTTGTAGGGTTTTGTAACCTCCGTCACCTATTCAGCTGGGAAATACAAAATGAAACTGACAAAAACAATAATTGCAGCATCGATTGCATTGGCTGCTCTTTCAGGCTGCAACAGTGATGATTCGATTACGACTTATAACGAAGCTCGCTTTGCGACATATAACCTATCGTTTGACCGAGCGACTTATGAAGATCTTGTGGCCGAAATGACAATGAGCCGCGATGCTCAAAGCACACTGATTGAACGCTATAAGCAAGATGACTCTTCACTGTCTGATGATGAGATCGAAACAGCGAAGAAAATTATTCAGATCCGTAATGTTGCAGAAACTATTCAACGTGTACGCCCAAATGCATTTGTCCTAGCTGAATTTAACAATGACGGCACGGGTGAAGACATGGCAGCCCTAAACGGCTTTCATGATAATTACCTTGCCCATGCTCAAAATGGCCAAGACCCAATCAACTTCCAATACAAAAAGAACGTTGCGACTAACACTGGTAAACCAAGTAGCTTCGACTTAAACAATGATGGTTCTACAACCGATACAGGTGATGATGCTTGGGGCTTTGGTGGCTACCACGGTCAATACGCTTTCGCTGTTTTCTCGCAGTTTGAAATAGATGAAAGCAACGTTCGTTCTTTCCAGAACTTCAAATGGAAAGACATGCCTGGAGAGAAAAACCTTGAAATTGTGAATTGTAATGACCCTTATAATCCACTACCAACAACAAACGGTAAAGTTTGCGGTGACAACTGGTACGACGATAATGCTTGGGAACAATTCCCGCTATCGTCGAAAAACCATATCGATCTACCTTTAATTGTGCCAACAACAACCGGTAATGAGGTTATTCACTTTTTGGTATCGCACCCAGCCCCACCAATCTTTGATAACCCAGGAAATCACAACACGGAACGTAACCGCGCTGAACTCAAATTCTGGAATGATTACATCGCCTCAGAAAGCTACTTCTACGATGACAACGGCAAAGAAGGCGGTTTGGCATCTGGTAGTAAATTTGTTATCGCGGGTGATCTAAACGCCGATTCGCAACAAGGTGATGGTGATCGTCGAACAATTAGCGAGCTGCTTAATAGCCCTTATGTAAATATGGCAGCAACTGTTGGCTTCCAAGCACCAACAAGCCTTGGTGGCCCTGAGTGCTTTGACTTAGGCTTATGCAAAGAAGAAAACGCTGATACGCTTTACCCTGAGTTCATCACGAGCACGAGCGGCCTCCGCTTAGACTACGTGATCCCTTCAGTTGATATAGAAGTTACAAACACAGGTGTGTTCTGGCCTGCAAGTAACGAAGATGGCTACCATTTAGTTTACGATGAAGAACTAGGTAACAGCAAAGGCGTTTCTTCCGACCACCGTATGGTGTGGATGGACTTTGATCTAACCAAATAATCTTCATTTGGGTTTAGCAACTTGATAGAGAGGGTCTGATATATTCAGACCCTTTTTTGCATCTCCAATACAAATCTTTCCACTCACCAACCCGACAAGTAAACTTTTACTAAAATACAACCTAAGCTACTCTGGTTTATCTTCGTTAAGTTAATTGAACAAGTCTAGTCGACTAACGTATAAAAACCATACAAATACTAACCAAACAGCCTAATCATCCAGACCATAGCCTCTTAGTTGATTCTTTTAGCTCGATCACACCAAAGTATCCTGCCTACGACAAAAATGTGATCAAGTTAAAGTAAAACAATTTCACCCGTATCATTTAGTAAAAGTTTTACCAATAATCACCTCAGATAAAGATTAGTCGTTACTTACACGACCCCACTTACGAATAAGAACGTCGGTTAAGAAACCGGGAGGCAATGTGAACAACTGGGAAAACTTCCTTCACTTACATGAGAACCGTATGGCGCCACGCGCATATTTCTTCTCATACCGCTCAGAAAAAAACGCGAAGACATTTCAGCGTGAACTGAGTAGCCACTACCAATTATTAAGTGGCCAATGGAACTTCAGCTATTTCACTAATCCTCTATTAGTACCCGAGGAGTTCTACTCTCAAGAAATGACCGATTGGGGCAATATTACTGTTCCGAATATGTGGCAAATGGAAGGCCACGGCGACCTTCAGTACACCGATGAAGGTTTCCCATTCCCGATTGATGTGCCTTTTGTACCATCAGATAACCCAACTGGTGCGTATCAGCGTACGTTCTTCCTAAGTGAAAGCTGGGATGAAAAACAAACCATTATTAAGTTCGACGGCGTCGAGACTTATTTCGAGGTTTACGTTAACGGTGAATACGTTGGCTTTAGTAAAGGTAGCCGCTTAACCGCAGAATTTGATATTTCAGCATACGCGAAACCTGGTACCAACCTACTTTCTATTCGTGTAATGCAATGGGCAGATTCAACCTACATTGAAGACCAGGACATGTGGTGGACAGGCGGTATATTCCGTGACGTTTACCTAGTAGGTAAAGAGCTACTTCATGTACAAGACGTAACAGTTCGTACCGACTTTGATGATGCATACCAAAGCGCAACGCTGTCTTGCCAGGTTGAACTAGAAAACTTAGCAGCCACACCGGCAGGTGCAACACTGGAATACGCACTGTACGATAACAACGCCGTGATCTCGCAAGGCTCATTGGATAACTTGACCGTATCTGGCAGCGCTTCAACTCAGTTTTCAATTGATGTCGTTAACCCAATTCAATGGAATGCTGAAAACCCATACCTATACCAATTGCTACTGACGTTGAAAGATGCAGACGGCAATGTATTGGAAGTGATCCCACAACGTGTTGGTTTCCGTGACATTAAAGTACGTGACGGCCTGTTCTACATCAACAATAAATACGTGATGCTGCACGGCGTGAACCGCCATGATAACGACCACCTTAAAGGGCGTGCCGTTGGGATGGATCGCGTGGAAAAAGACTTGGTGCTGATGAAACAGCACAACATCAACTCCGTACGCACCGCGCACTACCCGAACGACCCTCGTTTCTATGAACTGTGTGACATCTATGGTTTATTTGTCATGGGTGAGACCGATGTAGAAACACATGGTTTTGCTAACGTTGGCGATCTCAGCCGCATTACCAACGATCCAGCTTGGGAAGCGGTGTTTGTAGAGCGCATTGAGCGACATATTCACGCCCAGAAAAACCACCCTTCTATCATCATGTGGTCATTGGGTAACGAATCTGGCTATGGCTGCAACATCCGTTCAATGTACGATGCCGCAAAAGCAATTGATGACACGCGTTTAGTGCACTACGAAGAAGACCGTGATGCTGAAGTCGTTGATGTCATTTCTACCATGTATTCGCGCGCGCAACTAATGAATGCATTTGGCGAATTCCCACATGAAAAGCCACGCATCATCTGTGAATACGCGCACGCAATGGGTAACGGCCCGGGCGGTTTAACAGAATACCAAAATGTTTTCTACAAGCATGATGCGATTCAAGGTCACTACGTTTGGGAGTGGTGTGATCACGGTATTCTGGCTCGTGATGAAGAAGGCACTGAATTCTACAAGTACGGTGGTGACTACGGTGACTACCCAAATAACTACAACTTCTGCATGGATGGTTTGGTATACCCAGATCAGACTCCTGGCCCTGGCTTGAAAGAATACAAACAAGTCATTGCACCTGTAAAAATCCGTGATTTCGATGCACAAGCTGGCACCTTCACCGTCGATAACAAACTTTGGTTCTCTAACATCGATGATTACACCATTACTGCCGAAATTCGTGCCGAAGGTGAAACCATTGCGGTACAACAGATCAAAGTAGAAGAACTCGCTGAAAACTCTAGCCGTGAAATCTCACTAGATATCCCTCAGCTTGATACTCGTGAAGTGTTCGTTAACTTCACCGTTCGTAAAGATTCTCGCACTGCATACAGTGAAGCGAACCACGACATCGCGGTTTACCAATTCCAAGTAAAAGAAGCCACCGCTGAGCTAGAACCTTTTACCACCAACAACGCAACTGCGCTTGAAGTTATTGAATCACGCTTAGATTACATAGTGAAAGGTCATAACTTTGCACTTAACTTCTCGAAGGTGAACGGCAAGCTGACATCTTGGTTAGTGAATGGCGAAGAGCTAATTGCTTCAGAGCCTAAGCTTAACTTCTTCAAACCAATGATTGATAACCACAAGCAAGAGCACGATGGCTACTGGGAGCCCGCTCACCTGCAAATCATGCAGGAGCATTTCCGTAGCATCAACCTTGAATGTTTGAATATCGACCAAGCTAATGGTGCTATTGAAATCACAACCACCAGCATCATTGCTCCACCTGTATTTGACTTTGGCATGCGCTGTACTTATCGCTACCAAATCAACGCACAGGGCCAGCTAAACGTTGAGCTTAGTGGTGAGCGTTACGGGGATTACCCGCATGTTATTCCTGTAATTGGCCTAGACCTAGGTATCAACGGCGACTTCGACCAAGTGCAATACTACGGCCGTGGCCCAGAAGAAAACTACCAAGATAGCAAGCAAGCCAACATGATTGATGTGTACCAGTCAACAGTTGCTGACATGTTTGAAAACTACCCATTCCCGCAAAATAACGGTAACCGACAGCATGTGCGCTGGGCGGCACTTTCAAGCCGTGCAGGTAATGGTATTGCGGTGAAACCTCAGCAAGAGATCAACTTCAGCGCATGGTTCTACACCAGCCAAAACTTACATGCCGCACAGCACACCATCGAGCTAGAGAAGAGTGGATACATCACCCTAAACCTTGACCACCAAGTCATGGGATTAGGTTCAAATTCTTGGGGTAGCGAAGTATTAGACTCATATCGCGTTTACATGGATGAATTCCGCTACGGATTGACCCTTATCCCTTTCCAAGCAGGTGACTGCTCAGCTCAGACACTAGTCAACCATCAGTTCGATAACGGCTTTTTCACCACGGGCCCATTAAAGAAGAACGAGGCATAAACCATGATCGTTTTAGAATCTCTAGAGCAATTTAAAGTCGTCTACCGCGACGGTCGTAAATGGAACCGCTGTATAGAAGCGATTGAAAATATAGGCAATATCAAAGATGGCGTCATGTACTCCATCGGTGACTCACTGGCGTACATGATTGAAAGTGGCATGGCATGTAATACAGAAACCTTCACAGGTAACCGTCGCTATTTTGATGTGCATTACTACTTAGAAGGCTGTGAAACTGTCGAGTTTGCAGACAAAAAACAACTTGAACTAACGCAAAGCTATCAAGATGAAACCGACCGTGAATACCTCACTGGCTCTGGCGAAATTCGTCAACTAAAGCAGGGTCACGTCGCCATTTTTGATAACAACAATGCTTACCGTTTCCATGGTGATAACCATGTGCGCAAAGTTGTACTCAAAGTCACCATTGAAGATGGTTACTTCCTAAACAAATAAACAATTAATTATAACGGGTCAGGCATAAGCACCTGGCCCCAGCCAACAAAACGCTCAATAGAATTTGGGCTTATAATAACGACGTGATTCATCGGAGAACAACATGTCTGAACAACTTCGCGGCACAATAGGCAAATTTGCCTTGCTGTCTATGACACTTGCGGCGGTATTTAACGTTCGCAACATCGTAAACAACAACATAGAACTTGGCTTAAGCTCTGCTCCTATCTTTTTGCTTGCCACTATTGTCTATTTTATTCCATTCGTGTTCATCATTGCTGAATTTGTATCAGCAAATAAGAACTCCGAATCAGGGATGTACGATTGGTTGAAGAAACCACTTGGTACCAAAATGGCCTATTTAGGCTCGTTCTTATATTGGTTTGTAAACCTATTCTGGTTTGTATCGCTACTACCCAATGTTATTTCGTATGCCTCTTACGCGATGCTCGGTTATGAATACGCATTCTCACCCGTTGTAACTTCCGCTATCTCGATTGTTTTATTCGCTGCAGCGACGCACATTTCAACAAAAGGTGCGACTTGGTTGGGTCGAATTTCTGAGCTTGTTGCTTACGGCGTATTTGCCCTATTCGGTATTTATGTCATCGGTGCACTTATGGCACTTGGTGGTGATCACGTCCCTGCGGAACCTATTACTCTGGAAGCAATGACTCCAACAATCAACTGGGCAACCATTGGTATTATGTGTTGGATTTTCCAAGCAGCAGGCGGGGCAGAAACAGCGGCGGCATACCTAAAAGATGTGAAAGGCGGCCAGAAAACCTTTATCAAAGTAATTATCGCAGCAGGTGTACTCATTGGTGCCATGTACGCGGTTGGTTCTCTATTGGTAAACGTATTCGTTCCTCGTGAAAGCCTCACTTATGCAGGCGGCATGGTGGAAATTTTCACGGGTATGGCTCAATACTTCGATGTATCTGCATCTTTAGTTGGCCGTTTCGTTGGTATTGTACTGTTCATTGCAATGTTCGGTTCTATGATGATGTGGACAGCAGCACCAGTGAAAATTCACTTCTCTGAAATTCCAAAAGGTGTTTACGGTGAGAAAACAACTGAGCTTAATGAACACGGTGTGCCAGTTCGTGCAGCTTGGTGGCAGTTCGCATTCGTAGTAGTAATGTTACTAGTCAGCGGTTTAGGTTCTGAGTCTGTACAAGACATGATGAACGTAGCAATCAACCTAACCGCAGGTACTGCAATGCTTCCACCTATCTTCATTATGGCTGCTTACTTTGTTTTCCGTCTGAAATACGACGATACACCACGTGATTTCCGCATGGGCTCTCGTAAAGTAGGTATGGCTGTTGTGTCGGTTCTTATTGTTATCTTTATCGTAAGTATGACAGCTTCTGCATTCCCAACAGGTGTGAACTTAATGAGAGCCTTCTTCATCAACGTCTTCATGACAGCAGTATTCTCTGCAATTGCATGGTGGTGGATCTCTCGCTTTGAAAAGAAGCAAGCTGAAGGTGAGCCATTAGAGACCGTTAAACAACAATAAGTTTAATTCTCGACTCTTCTTCTAGATATCCATTTCAGCCCCTCAAGCGTTTCGCTTTGAGGGGCATTTTTAATGCAAATACAACTTAATCATTCACCAAGAAAATCAATCCTTCACCTCACCCTCGAGCGTCATATACACCTAAAACCTCGCCTTAATTAACCAGTAAAATTTTACTAAAACAAGATCACACTTTAAGAATGTATTTATTAAAAAACCATTGAATACCGCTACACTTCCGTTCGAAATAATAAGTTTATTGATACACACGTCAACAAAGAGCCAATAGAGCTCTAGACGGTCACTTTTTACACTTGAGTAGAAGTTAATAAAATGAAGCGTAGATTTACTAAAATAACTCTGATTACGAGCTGTATTCTCACAGCCCTATCCACCAACGCTACCGAAACAGAAGCTAGCCATAGCGACACTCGTCCTCCAGAAAATCCATCAAAAACCCTATTCAACTTTTATGGTGAACTAGGGCTTGGTGGTCATGTCGCCCTAGAAGGGAACGATAAAGGCCGTTACGCCGATGGGACTTACATCGAAGCAGGTTTAGCCATTGAACATGGTAACTGGTTCGGTCTTGCTTATCTGGAAGGCTGGACAGTACAAGCTGACGACGAAGGCACTGCATGGGCAACTGGCCATGGATGGGGAGGGTTCGAAGGTGGCTTCAACCGCTTTTACGTTGGCTATCGCACAGACAATAAAACAGAATTTATTGTGGGACGCATGGACTCTTCATTAGATGACGTTCAATGGTGGGGTGATGCAACCGTCGAGTATGGTTACGTGATCTCTAACACTCGCGATGTCAACGTCGGTGTAAAAATCCAAAACTTAGAAGGTAAACTTCGCTATAGCGTTTCATTCGCGCCTAAATCTGACTTCTCGGAAGACGATGCACTTGTCCACTTTGGTAAATACGATAGATTTGCTGACCAGTGGATTGATAAAAATGCCATGGTCAATGGTTACGTTCAATATGACGCAACGGATGCTCTTACGCTAATGGGAGGAGCAGAAGCTCGTAACAATGATGGCGGTGAGTTATTTCTAGTTGGTGCTGAATACAAAAACATTGCTGCTCGCGTCTGGCACGACACCAATAAAGGTAATCGAAATGACGAACAGTCGATTGAACATGGTGATGATCCGAATGGTACAGAGACTGGCTTTCAAACAAGTACTTGGTATGAAGCTGCACAAGGTGTTTATCTCTCAGCAGCATACAACTACGCTAACAACGAAATAGACGGTATAGATGACAAAGTTACATCATACATCAATGCTGGTGTGTGGTACGAGTACGGGAATGGTACGTACGCAACAGCCTTTGATAGCCGATTCGGCGTAGGCGCAGACACTGAAACTGGCGACGCGCAAGTGTTCGCAATGCAATACTTCTACTGGTAATAACAGGAACTCATCATGAAACTAAATAAATCATTCGCCGCTTTAGCTATCGGTGCGGCACTTGTTGTTACTGGTTGTACAACAAATTCAAATACTGAAGCGCAGCTTCAAGCAAGCCAATTTAAAAATGTCATCGACCGTACTGGTTCTCCAGAGTACATGCGTGACTACGATTTCGATGACCACCAGCGGTTCAACCCATTTTTTGATTTAGGTGCATGGCATGGGCACTTACTTCCTGACTCTGACGCTGGCATAGGTGGCTTCCCTGGCACAGCGCTACTGACAGAAGAATACATTAACTTTATGGCAGACAACTTTGACCGTTTAAGCGTGTTCAAAGATGGCAAAAAAGTTGCGTTTACCATGGAGGCTTATAGCTTACCCGGAGCACTGGTTCAAACATTAAAATCTGACGATGTGACTGTTGAGATGACGATACGTTTCGCTTCTGACCGTACCTCGCTGCTTGAAACTAAGATCACCACCGACTCTCCAGTAACACTTGTTTGGGATGGTGAACTGCTAGAAAAGACTCATGCTAAAGAAGGCGAAGCGCAAACAGCCAAAACCATCGCAGAAACCTACCCAAACTACAACCGTCAGATCGTCGCAACAGATAACGGGGTAAAAGTCACATTCGGCAAGGTTCGCTCTACATGGGATCTGTTAACTTCTGGCGAATCTGAATATCAAGTCCAAAAGTCGATTCCAACCCAAACGCAAGTTGATGGCTTAGCCTTTACTTCAACGGCAAACATTGATGGGTCAACGACGATCTACACCACTTACTCGCATGTGTTAACAGCAGAAGAAAACACGGCAGAGCAAGCTGAGATCAAAAAAATCTTGGCAAACCCTACCGATTATCTTGCGGCATCAGAAGCACGCTGGGAAGGCTATCTTGAAATGGGTTTAACCAACCCTAACGCAACGCCAGAACAAGAGCGTGTTGCTGTTAAAGCAATGGAAACCCTAAACGGTAACTGGCGTGGCGCAGCCGGTGCAATGGAGTTTGATTCTGTTACCCCTTCTGTTACTGCTCGTTGGTTTTCTGGCAACCAAACATGGCCGTGGGATACTTGGAAACAAGCGTACGCCATGGCTCACTTCAACCCAGAAGTAGCAAAAGACAACATTCGCGCGATGTTTGCGTACCAAATCCAAGCCGATGATTTAGTTCGTCCATGGGATGAAGGCTACGTGCCAGACCTACTTGCTTACAACCTAAGTCCTGAGCGCGGCGGTGACGGCGGCAACTGGAACGAGCGTAATACTAAGCCAAGCCTAGCTGCATGGGCTGTGATGGAAGTCTACAAAACCACGAAAGACGAAGCCTGGCTAGAAGAAATGTATCCTAAGCTGGTCGCTTATCATGACTGGTGGCTACGTAACCGTGACAACAACGGTAACGGCATTCCTGAATACGGTGCTGCACTAGACAAAGCGCACAACACACCTGAAGGCGATATGTTCTTCACAGTAGTACGCGGCGACGAGCATGAAACTATCGTAGGTCAAGAAGCGCTTGATAAAGTGGTGGCTGAAGGCGGTTACGACTTCATCGAAAGCCCTGCACAAATCGCAGCTTCTTGGGAATCGGGTCGTGATGATGCAGCAGCATTTGGCTTCATCGATATCGATCAGCTAAACGAATATGTAGCAAATGGCGGCAAGCGTTCTGATTGGGATGTAGAATTTGCTCAAAACCGCGCAGAAGATGGCACGCTGTTGGGTTACTCACTGCTGCAAGAATCTGTTGATCAAGCAAGCTACATGTACAGTGATAACAAGTACCTTGCTGAAATGGCTGACATTCTTGGCAAAGATGCTGAAGCAACAGAATTCCGCAAAAAGGCTGAGCATCTTTCAAACTACATCAATACTTGTATGTTTGATGAGAGCACTAGTTTCTTCTACGATATACGTATTGAAGACAAGCCTCTCGCCAACGGCTGTGCTGGCAAGCCTATCGTAGAACGTGGTAAAGGCCCTGAAGGCTGGTCTCCACTGTTTAACGGTGCAGCAACGCAAGAGCACGCTGATGCTGTGGTTTCAGTAATGAAAGATACTGAGGAGTTCAATACACACGTACCACTCGGTACAGCGGCACTATCTAGCCCAGCCTTTGGCCCTGATATTTACTGGCGTGGCCGCGTATGGGTCGACCAGTTCTACTTTGGTTTGAAGGGAATGGAAAGCTACGGTTATCGTGATGATGCTATCGAGATGGCAGGCGCTTTCTTCCAGAACGCAGATGGCCTAATTCAAGACGGGCCTATCCGTGAAAACTACAACCCATTGACGGGTGATCAACAAGGCGCACCAAACTTTTCTTGGAGTGCAGCTCACTTGTACATGCTGTACAACGATTTCTTCACTAACACTCAATAACGCAACCTTGGAAATTTAAGACAATTTTCATCGGTGAATATGAACCCTAGGTCTTACGCTTAGGGTTCATATCAATGTTAATAACCAGCTAACAATCAAACACACTCTGGTTCAAGTGCCCTTAGCACTAAGCGATCGTTCTCGATACGTTTAATCCAACCATCAGCTTCCATCCGGTTTAAAACTGGGATCAAATACTTACGGGAAAGGCCTGTGCGCTCCCTCGCAGCAGCGATGGCAAACCGTTCGCTCTCGCTATATCCAGTAAGTAGATCTTTTATCAATCCTTCATACAAGGATTTTTCATAGAAAATCTTACCTTCCATCGGCACGGCAAAGCCCAAGCGGACAAGGTTTCTCAACTCTTTTTGTGCGCCTGGAATTTTCTCTTTTTCAGCCTCATAGCCTTGCTTACCAGCTTGGATCATACGATCGAGAATTTTTTTCGCCGTCGCAGATAGTTGAGCTTCATCTTTGCCTGAACCAAGCGAGTATAGATCGCCATTTTTACGTAACAATCCTTCTTCCGCTAATGAGCCGAGCAAGGCCGAAAGTGGCGGTATGGCTATCTGACACTTGCCACTTAGCTCATTAACCGGCATATCAATCTGCTCTTGCTGGAAGATCTGCTCAATTTGCTGGAAGGTTGTTTTGAAGCATTCTTCCGTAAATAGCCAATCATCACAGACCTTATAGCCTGATTCATCCAGCGTCTGCTCACCGCGCTTAGCATAACCGTACATCGCCATATTAATGGTGACATAATCTTCCCATGCAGGGTGATCGGGCATTGCCATTAAAAGCTCATACAGTTTCTGACGATGTTGCTTTTCAACCGCACCAGACCAAACAACTGCACCGCAGTTTAAGATCCGACTGCCACCATGTTGAATTAACAAGGCTCGCTGGTTCCAAAAGCAACAGGCAGACTCTTTCAAACGTAATCTGGCCAGATTCGTTCCTTTGAACACAAAGATCTTCGCTAGGGTATTAAACGATCCAAAAGCGACTTCAACTTCACTGTTGTTTCTAGACTGCTTTCCAGGTAAATAGTCCTTAAATAATAAGCTGTCTAAACGGATAATGATCTCGTTGGTGACAAATGGCGCATCTTTCGCCTCAACCAGACAGAACCCCCGCTCTACTTCTTTTTTCTTTACCCCTTTTAGGCCAATCGCCACCCGTGATACCGGAAGTGCTGTATCAATGCTCTGGTGATAAGACTGTAAGCTTTTGACTTGTACTTCTCGACCAGAAGGCTGCATGATCAGTTTCTGACCAACGCGGAATTCACCGCCGCACAGGCTACCAGTTACCGTAGTGCCAACTCCATTGACGGTAAATACACGGTCGATATAAAGGTGTGCCCCACGCTTCTCATCAATCCCCACATCGCGGTCATCCACCATACTATCGAGTTTTTTACAGATATGATGGCGAAGCTGGTCAATCCCCTTGTTCTGATGAGCAGAAACCACCATAGAGTCAGGAATAAAACCCGCAAGATCAAGGAACTGCTCAAGCGACTCTTCTTCCACCAGCGCCAGCATATCGTTATCGACCAAATCAGATTTGGTGATCACCAAGGTGACATTTTCAATCCCCATTGATGCAATAACCTTAAGGTGGTCAGTCGACATTTGCATCCAACCTTCATCGGCTGACACAACAAACAGCACCATATCAAGGCTCCACACCCCTGCTACCATATTGCGTATAAAGCGTTCATGCCCCGGAACATCAATAACCCCGACAGGCTCGCCGTTCGGGTGCTTGAAATACGCAAAGCCAAGATCGATGGTCATCCCTCGCTTCTTTTCTTGCGGTAAGTGCGCAGTCTCTATACCGGTTAATGCTTTGATCAACGCTGACTTGCCATGATCTACATGCCCAGCAGTGCCTACAACGTAGCTCATTGCAACACCTCCGCCAGCTGGCTACGTAAATAAAACACTTCATCATTGCTGATAGTTGCCATGTTCAACTGCACTTTGTCGTGCTTAATAACCCCAATCACCGATAATGGCCAATTTCGCATCACCTGCAGTAACTTTTCGGGCCTGAAACGGCCAGCATTCGGCGCGATCTCTATCGACCAAGACGGATCACTCTGATCGGGCAGCGATCCGCCACCTACGGTCAATTCAGAACGTACGACCGTTACCTGATCCCCAAAATCTTTAGCCAATCGATGAGCACGCTGCTCAATCGCAGACAAATCGGCTTGCCGTTTAACTTCAGCCACACCTTTACCGCTATCAAGCAGATTGAGTTTGCGAACGACGAGCTCTTCAAGCAATGAGTAAACAATGCGACTTGGACGGAATGCTCGCATCATCGGGTTTTTCTCTAACTGATGGATCAGCGATTGCTTGCCAGTTATTAAACCCGCTTGCGGGCCACCAAGAATTTTATCGCCAGAAAAACACACAATATCAGCGCCAGCTTGAATATAACTTGCCACCGTTGGCTCGTCAGGCATTACTTCTGTTGTTGTACCTGAGCCTTGGTCAACGGCCAGTACCACGCGCTCAGGCAGTGCTTGAGCTAACTCTTTCACATCGGCAGATTCAGTAAAGCCGCGGATCTTGAAATTTGAGGTATGAACAATGAGTACCATCGCCGTATCATCAGTAATCGCGTCCAAATAATCTTGTGTTGTCGTGATATTCGTCGTGCCGACTTCAACCAATTTAGCCCCCGATAAAGCAAGGATATCGGGGATTCTGAAGCCTCCGCCTATTTGAATTTGCTCACCACGAGAAACAATCACTTCTTTACCTTTGGCGAGCTCATGTAGCATCAAGTAGATAGAAGAAGCATTGTTATTGACAACCAACGTGTCTTCTCCCTTTACTAAGTGTTGCATTAACGCTTGCAGCAGCCCTTTCCGCTTCCCTCGCTTACCCGTACCTAAATCGATTTCAAGGTTATTATAATGAGTGTTTACCTCACTCACACTTTGCCACAAATCGGCATCTAACGGTGAGCGACCTAGGTTAGTATGAACAATAACACCAGTGCCGTTAATCACCCGCTGAAGGCGCTGCTGATTAACCAACCAACAACCACGCTCAATATGATGATAAAGCTGCTCTAACGAAAATGGGTTGGCTTCAGGGTTCTGGAGGTGCGCCTTTTTATAGCTATTCACTTGGTCACGTATGATGTCGGCCACCATAGGACGGCTCAATCGTTCGATATAAGCGGCAAGAAAGGCTTGTTGAAGGATTTTATCAATCTGAGGGATCGAAGATAAGGTGCTTACGGCCATAATATAAAGCCCCATTAAGATTAAAAAATTAAGTAAATAGTTGGTCTTTTATTACCACCAACTATAAGAATAATTAATCGGGCTTTATCGAATTAAGGGGGGCATGTATAACGTACAATTGAATTTATAATTTCAGTGGTAGTTAATATTCCACCATAATCTTAAAACCCTGAATAAAACATGAATATTATTTCAGGTTATTCTCAATTCATCGTCATGTTTTAATATTTAAAGTTACTAAGTGAATATTTATTCCATACACTTAGTTATAAAAGAGTTGGCGGAAGGAGCAGGAATCGAACCTGCCAAAGCCTATTCAGCTCACGTCGGTTTTGAAGACCGGGAGGGCCACCAGACCCCATCCACTTCCGCGTTTGATGGAATAACTATAATATCTAACCCGATGATTTAAAAGTATATGAGTCTGATTTCGTGAGCATGCAGGCAAAATTAAAATCGTATGCAATTATAAGCTTATAATGTGCTTTATATA
>NZ_JAKJSJ010000151.1:0-694 GCF_050336715.1 Photobacterium makurazakiensis | reverse complement strand
ATCTGCATTCTGCCCAAGGTATGTATACACGATAAAYAGCGCAATGATTCACCGTTAAGATGTAATGCACTGAGATATATAYATTATTATGAATTAGKAAGTGATTTAATAATTGCTCTTCTTTTGGCCTGTCGGAATCAGTGTAAGAGCTTTGATTGATCGCGAGTGCCACTTCGGCTGGGCAAAAAACAAAAGCATTGTGCGATAAGCAGGCTATACCACCACTATTAGAGGCAAAATTTAATGAATGTGATCGCTCAGCGCAGTCTATTTGCGATCAACAAAATTACTGAAGAGTCGATTTAAACATCGATGTCTGAGAATCAAAGTATTACTTCTGAGCATAGCAATGCCAACTAGAGAAAAATGTCTTTTTAATATTTCGGATAGCTAACATGAAAAGTACCACATGTTGATTAGCTATGTACTTACGATTTGAAATCTGCATTCTGCCCAAGGTATGTATACACGATAAAYAGCGCAATGATTCACCGTTAAGATGTAATGCACTGAGATATATACATTATTATGAATTAGGAAGTGATTTAATAATTGCTCTTCTTTTGGCCTGTCGGAATCAGTGTAAGAGCTTTGATTGATCGCGAGTGCCACTTCGGCTGGGCAAAAAACAAAAGCATTGTGCGATAAGCAGGCTATACCACCACTATTAGAGGCAAAATTTAATGTGAATGTG
>NZ_JAKJSJ010000150.1:0-751 GCF_050336715.1 Photobacterium makurazakiensis | reverse complement strand
CAGCTGGTAACAGCACAAAAAATGCGGAAGTGGCGGAATTGGTAGACGCACCAGATTTAGGTTCTGGCGCCGCAAGGTGTGAGAGTTCAAGTCTCTCCTTCCGCACCATTCTCTCTAATTGGCAAAGTCTCTGAAAAGAGCATYTGTAGGTCTATCGCCAAGCGGTAAGGCAGCGGCTTTTGATGCCGCCATCCCCTGGTTCGAATCCAGGTAGACCTGCCATATTTAACTTAGCGTTTAACTCTTTATTGAGCTTTACGATAAGTATGCGGAAGTGGCGGAATTGGTAGACGCACCAGATTTAGGTTCTGGCGCCGCAAGGTGTGAGAGTTCAAGTCTCTCCTTCCGCACCATTATTCTTYAAATCGAATTTACCAATTTTCGATTTGAAAAATACAATTAGAGATACAGCTGGTAACAGCACAAAAAATGCGGAAGTGGCGGAATTGGTAGACGCACCAGATTTAGGTTCTGGCGCCGCAAGGTGTGAGAGTTCAAGTCTCTCCTTCCGCACCATTCTCTCTAATTGGCAAAGTCTCTGAAAAGAGCATCTGYAGGTCTATCGCCAAGCGGTAAGGCAGCGGCTTTTGATGCCGCCATCCCCTGGTTCGAATCCAGGTAGACCTGCCATATTTTGAGTTGTTGATTTTACGATCAGCATCTAAAGATGGCTACGTAGCTCAGCTGGTTAGAGCACATCACTCATAATGATGGGGTCACAGGTTCGAATGATGGGGTCACAGGTTCGAAT
>NZ_JAKJSJ010000149.1:0-760 GCF_050336715.1 Photobacterium makurazakiensis | reverse complement strand
AATCATTACAGTGTAATTTATGAAAAATGTTACTCTCTTACTGAAATAAAATAACATCTACCACGCCTGGACAGAGGTCAAACCATGAATATAAATTACTTTTCACACATTAAAATGCATAAAAAACCGTATTCACGGAAAAAACCAAATATAACGCCCAAAACATGTCACCTGTATAGACAGATAATTGTTTAAAACATCAAGGAAAAGCGTTCACGAGAAACCATAGAGGGATACAGAGACCATCATTCCTTGATAATTGTTCAAATATCACTATTTCCAAATAACTTTACTTACCAGTGTATAGACCCGCCTATCAGCGATAGAGCTAATAGACAGGTATAACCAAACCTAGCGGAACATGCTCTCACCAGATTGATCAATAAACATTTTTGCTTTTTTTAGCATAAATGATTCAGCATCTTGCTTAGACGCGAGTAAGTCAGAACGAATAAAAGTATGCGTCTTCAACTCCTCACCGTTTCTTTTACATATGCGTCCAGCAATTCGAAACTGCCCTCCTTCAGCGATCGGCTCTGGATAAATTAAATACCCTTCATACTCAACCGGCTCAACCTCAGTTTTTTTCACTTCAGATTTATCCAATCCGAATAGTTTTGAAAAGAAGCCCACCTAAATTATCTCCATTATCAATTTCATACAGTGACATCATGCCATTTTTTGAAAAAAAACATGCCATGATAATAAAAATTTCATCCAGAAGCAGGATATATGTTGGTTTTACTACACAAGTAACCAC
>NZ_JAKJSJ010000148.1:0-766 GCF_050336715.1 Photobacterium makurazakiensis | reverse complement strand
CTCTACCTGATCACCTGTGTCGGTTTGGGGTACGATTGCTTACAACCTATCGCTTAGAGGCTTTTCCCGGAAGCATGGCATCAATGACTTCATCACCGTAGTGACTCGACATCGGGTCTCAGCCTAGTGTAATCCCGGATTTGCCTAAGATTACAGCCTACACCCTTGAACTTGGACAACCGTCGCCAAGCCCACCTAGCCTTCTCCGTCCCCCCATCGCAGTTRYAAGCAGTACGGGAATATTAACCCGTTTCCCATCGACTACGCCTTTCGGCCTCGCCTTAGGGGTCGACTCACCCTGCCCCGATTAACGTTGGACAGGAACCCTTGATCTTCCGGCGAGGGAGTTTTTCACTCCCTTTATCGTTACTCATGTCAGCATTCGCACTTCTGATACCTCCAGCAWRCCTTACGAYWCACCTTCAACGGCTTACAGAACGCTCCCCTACCCAATRTGMACAAGKCAYATTGCCGCAGCTTCGGTGTATAGCTTAGCCCCGTTAAATCTTCCGCGCAGGCCGACTCGACCAGTGAGCTATTACGCTTTCTTTAAATGATGGCTGCTTCTAAGCCAACATCCTGGCTGTCTGAGCCTTCCCACATCGTTTCCCACTTAGCTATAACTTTGGGACCTTAGCTGGCGGTCTGGGTTGTTTCCCTCTCCACGACGGACGTTAGCACCCGCCGTGTGTCTCCCGGATAGTACTTACTGGTATTCGGAGTTTGCAAAGGGTTGGTAAGTCGGGATGACCCCCTAGCCTTAACA
>NZ_JAKJSJ010000147.1:0-806 GCF_050336715.1 Photobacterium makurazakiensis | reverse complement strand
TAACGATAACTGCTTATGCAGCTGGGTTTCCCCATTCGGAAATCGTAGACTCAGGTGGCTTTTACTGCCTAATCTACGCTTATCGCAAGTTAATACGTCCTTCATCGCCTCTGACTGCCCAGGCATCCACCGTGTACGCTTAGTCACTTAACCATACAACCCCAAGAGGTTTCGTATGGCAACAACCAAGGTTCACTCTCTCGTTAAAGAGAATTATTTGTTTTCGCCGGACTCTTACACAAGACACTTGAATGTGTTTGTTTTGAGAACTCGTATCTCGTTCTTATTAAAAGAAGCAAGATACATTTGTAATCGAATCTAAAGATTCAATTTACTAGTCAGCTTTCCAGATTGTTAAAGAGCATGTGTTTCATTATCTCTAAAGAGATACAAGAACCACTTTCTAATCACACTCAACATCAAGTATTAAGCATATTTAGAAAGTGGCGTCCCATAGGGGAGTCGAACCCCTGTTACCGCCGTGAAAGGGCGGTGTCCTAGGCCTCTAGACGAATGGGACTAAGTRTTTCTGCGAATGTTGTTGGGCAACATTCGCGCTCTCTTACATTTCGACCAAGCAATCTGTGTGGACACTGCATAAAACAGCAGTCATATCGTTAAGGAGGTGATCCAGCCCCAGGTTCCCCTAGGGCTACCTTGTTACGACTTCACCCCAGTCATGAACCACACCGTGGTAAACGCCCTCCCCGAAAGGTTAAGCTATCTACTTCTGGTGCAGCCCACTCCCATGGTGTGACGGGCGGTGTGTACAAGGCCCGGGAACGTATTCACCGTGGCATTCTGAT
>NZ_JAKJSJ010000146.1:0-810 GCF_050336715.1 Photobacterium makurazakiensis | reverse complement strand
ATCCATCATTGGGGGAGTCAAAAGGGAAGTGTTACCAGTATCCCTAACTTCTATAAAAACTATGCAACTGTTGCAAATATGTCACGTAATTTGAAACGTGTTGGTTATATCGGTATTGCTTTGACTGGTGTTGATGCAACAGCCAATATTAAAAAGGCTTGTACAACGAAGAATAAAGCACAATGTAGTAAAGCTAAATATACTCAAATTGGCAAGGCGACCGGCAGTATCGCTGGCGGCTTTGTCGGTGGCGGTGTTGCTACATGGGGAGTTTGTACTTTGGTGTTTGGATTACCATCGGGAGGTACAAGCGCTTTTTGGTGTGCAGTTGTTGCAGGAGGAGCTGGCGGATATGTTGGTGGTAATATGCTAGGTAAATATACAGAGTCTAAAGGTGAAGTGCTATATGAATCATATGGTGTGAAATAATGTTAAATAATAATTATGCTTTATTATCTGAAATATCGGCATTTTTGGTTTTTATAGGGTGCATTGGTATATTTATATGGTTTGCTATAGTTGTATACCTCAAAAATAAGTGGATGTTGTTATTGGAAGATAATCTTGATAATGGTGTTCGATTTTATTCGTTAAATGTATTTTTATCCATGCAAGGTGTTCTACATTACAGTACTGTTTTTCTGAGTAAATATCAGGCAAAAAGATACGGTATGGATAAAAAAATAAAAACTATTCCTTTAGGTGTTCAGAGGAAGTTTATTTTATCCTTTTTGTTGTTTATGTTTAGCATTTTATTGATGGGGTTGTCGGTATTAATTACTGAAGTTATAGTTGTTTAAAGTGTATTGT
>NZ_JAKJSJ010000024.1:0-102717 GCF_050336715.1 Photobacterium makurazakiensis | reverse complement strand
TGAAGGGGGCTGCTCCTAGTACGAGAGGACCGGAGTGGACGAACCTCTGGTGTTCGGGTTGTCACGCCAGTGGCATTGCCCGGTAGCTAAGTTCGGAATCGATAAGCGCTGAAAGCATCTAAGCGCGAAGCGAGCCCTGAGATGAGTCATCCCTGATACTTTAAGTATCCTAAAGGGTTGTTGGAGACTACGACGTAGATAGGTCAGGTGTGTAAGTGCTGCGAGGCATTGAGCTAACTGATACTAATTGCCCGTGAGGCTTAACCATACAACACCCAAGGGGTTTTTACGGACTCCACAAACACTTGAATGGTGTTTGAGAAACTAGTTAGATTTTCCCAGATTGCTATTTACTGCCCTGAGGCGGTGAATAAACAGAATTTGCTTGGCGACCATAGCATTATGGACCCACCTGATCCCATGCCGAACTCAGTAGTGAAACGTAATAGCGCCGATGGTAGTGTGGGGTTTCCCCATGTGAGAGTAGGACATCGCCAGGCTTCCAATTTAGATTTTCATATTGAACGATGGAAATCGCATGTGATGGCAACATCCATGTCCGTGTGGAGCGGTAGTTCAGTTGGTTAGAATACCGGCCTGTCACGCCGGGGGTCGCGGGTTCGAGTCCCGTCCGCTCCGCCACTTCTTCGAAAGCCTCAGCAGAAATGCTGAGGCTTTTTTTGTATCAGTAAACAATGTTTGGCCGTAGGCCAAATAGCCCAAGACTAGGCGTCCCCGTCGAAAGACTCGGGCTTTTTTACGTCTATATATTTCTACTGCTTTATCCTTCATCCTTCGGATAAATGAGTATTGCTTGAACGCGAGCCCGGTCCACCACTCTTCAATTCCTAGCAGAAATGCTGGGGATTTTTTGTATGTGAAGCAAAAAGCGATAGTTTAGTTGGCTAGCCTATTTACCTTGAATGCGATGGTCTGTCATACCGAGCCCGACAGGAATATCAGCCAAGCTGTTTCGCTACTTCTTCGATAGCTTTGTCAGAAATGACGAAGCTTTTTACATTTGTCTGTCTTTCGGCTTGATACTTTTCACTGACATAGCCTCAATTAACAGTGTGCACATGAACCGCTACGTGAGTTTCACTCGGCTTTAGATATTTAATTAACTAGGTTGAGCCAGCCTACTGTGTCGCTTTAGCGATAGGCTTATGCATGTACAATGGAATTTAAAACAATTGAAGTAGTGCGTTCAACAATGGTTCTGCCTGACGACTTTGCTTACAGCAGAGGCCTAGTTGAAGCGGTTGAATTGCTTCTTTATCGAGACGTTTTATTTTATTGCTCATGGGGCTATTATCGATAACAACGTCGGGCGCTATGCCTATTCCACACCCTAGTGCCACCATACTTACTATCGCTTCATGACCTCCTACTTGTGCATAGATATTGGGTTGTATCTTTTTATTTTTTAGCCAGCGGTCAGCTCGATCTCGTGCCGTTCCTGACTCTGGTAAAATATAGGGAAGTTCATCCCATAATGGTGGATCAGTTAATTGTTTTTGAAGGTTGGTCGGTGGAAGTAGTGGTGCAATCACAGACATTGAGACGCTATCAAGATCGATATAGGTAAGCTTTGCTGGCAGACTGTCTGGCTTGGCGGCAATCGCGATGTCTGCTTCACCCTGTTGTACTTTTTCGATGGCTTGAGCGGGGTCGCCAGTTATTAATTGAATCTCAACCTGAGGGTACAACTTGCGGAACTTGTTCAGAATATCAGGCAAGTGACTATAGCTTGCAGTTACAGAACAGAAAAGTTTAAGTTTTCCTCGAAGCTTTATTTTCTGGGTCTTTAGTTCAGCTTTTACTTCTTGCCAGTTGGACACTATCAGTGCAGCGGTAGGGAGTAAGGTTTTTCCTGCTGATGTTAGCTCCACACTTCTGTTGTCTCTAATGAATAAACTTTGCCCCAGCTCATCTTCAAGGCGCTGAATTATTCGGCTTAGTGCAGAGGGACTAATATGCATAGCTTGTGCGGTCTGGCTAAAGCTATTTGAATCACAGAGATGAAGAAACAGTTGCAAGGTTTTTATATTCATAGAGTGCGTTGCATTTTTTGCAATAAGTTATTGTGAATATATCACTTTGCGCAACAAAGTGAGTGATTTACTATCAGTTTATTCGACAAGTATATGTCGGCCCAAGGAAAAGAATTCACGGAGTTTGTTGTTATGGCTAATTATTTTAATACCCTAAATCTACGTCAGCAGTTAGATCAACTTGGTCGCTGCCGATTCATGGATCGTGCTGAGTTTGCTAATGAAGCCGATTTTCTTAAAGGTAAAAAAGTCGTTATCGTTGGTTGCGGTGCTCAAGGCCTCAATCAAGGTTTAAATATGCGCGACTCGGGATTAAATGTTGCTTATGCCTTACGCCAAGCTGCAATTGATGAACAACGTCAATCTTTTAAAAATGCAAAAGAAAATGGTTTTGAAGTTGGTAGCTACGAACAACTTATTCCGCAGGCAGATCTTGTTGTAAACCTAACACCTGACAAGCAGCACTCTAATGTTGTAGAGACGGTGATGCCGTTAATGAAGGAAGGTGCGACACTAGGTTACTCTCATGGATTTAATATCGTTGAAGAGGGTATGCAGATTCGTCCTGACTTAACTGTCGTGATGGTTGCACCTAAATGTCCTGGTACAGAAGTTCGTGAAGAATATAAGCGTGGCTTTGGTGTACCAACGCTAATCGCTGTGCACCCAGAAAATGATCCACAGGGAGATGGCCTGGAAATTGCGAAAGCATGGGCTGCAGGTACTGGTGGTCACCGTGCTGGCGTACTTGAATCTTCGTTCGTTGCGGAAGTTAAATCTGATTTGATGGGTGAGCAAACGATTCTGTGTGGCATGCTACAAGCGGGTTCTATCGTTTGTTATGAGAAGATGATTGCTGATGGCATTGATGCTTCTTATGCTGGTAAATTGCTGCAATTCGGTTGGGAAACGATCACTGAAGCACTGAAGTTTGGTGGCGTTACTCACATGATGGATCGTCTTTCAAACCCAGCTAAAATCAAAGCGTTTGAGTTATCAGAAGAGCTGAAAGACTTAATGCGTCCGCTATATAATAAGCACATGGATGATATTATTACAGGTCATTTCTCAACAACGATGATGGCTGATTGGGCAAATGACGATACGGATCTTCTAGGTTGGCGTGGTGAAACGGCTGAAACAGCGTTTGAAAACTATCCAGATTCTGATGTTGAAATTTCAGAGCAAGAGTACTTTGATAACGGCATTTTGATGGTTGCAATGGTACGTGCAGGTGTTGAGTTGGCGTTTGAAGCAATGACAGCATCAGGTATCATTGAAGAGTCAGCTTATTATGAGTCGCTACATGAATTACCGTTAATTGCGAACACAGTTGCTCGTAAGCGTTTGTATGAAATGAACGTTGTTATTTCAGATACGGCTGAATATGGTAACTACCTGTTTGCAAACGTTGCAACACCGTTGCTACGTGAGAAGTTTATGCCAAATGTAGCGACCGACGTGATCGGTAAAGGCATAAATGAAGAATCTAACTTTGCTGACAATCAAAAGCTAATCGAAGTAAACGAAGCGATTCGTAATCATCCAGTAGAGTCTATTGGTCAAGAACTTCGTGGCTACATGACTGATATGCAGCGTATCGCTGTTGGTGGTTAGTAACGTCACAAAAAGCTGAATAAAGAAAAGCCCAAATGCATAGCATTTGGGCTTTTTTAATGGGCTTAATATAAACTAAAGTACGAAGAACCCTTTAAGCGTGTTCTTTATTCGCTCTTGTCTTCACTGCTTAGTTTACTTTCTAGCGCTTCCATCTTTTGCTCAAGAGCTGTTAGCTTTTGACGTGTACGCAATAAAACCTGTGTCTGTACATCAAACTCTTCACGACTAACAACGTCAAGCTTACCAAGCTGTGCTTGGATCACTTGGCGCACTTTTTGTTCAACATCGTTGCCAAGCTCTTTCACTGGTTGTGGCATTGAGTCTTGGATTTGTTTGGCGACTTGCTCAAGTTTCTTTGGATCAAACATAGCGTGGTTCACTCCGTAAGGGGTTTTTAATCTGTTATCGTTATTTTATTCAAATCGATGGGGATTGTCGTTGATGATTGTACAAAATAAAAGAGGCCGCTATCGCGGCCTCTTTAGATTAAGGTTGTAACTATCAATCTCGGGCTTCTTTTAATGCATTACGGGCTTCGTCTGCTCGCTTTAGTTTCTCTAAGTCTTTATCTTCAAGGAAGACTGGCAAAGGCTTATGAATGCTTGCAAGGTAAGTGTAAATTACCGGTAGCACAAATAAAGTGAAGACCGTACCAATGGCAAGGCCAGAAACAATGACAATGCCGATACTGAATCGCTGTGCGGCACCAGCCCCTGTGGCGTAGAGTAGAGGGATCAAACCCGCAATCATTGCCGCAGTCGTCATTAGAATCGGACGTAGACGGATTTTAGCTGCCTCCATCACTGCCGCCATACGATCTTTTTGATTGTGCAGTTGCTCCTCTTTTGCCACTTCACAAATCAAAATACCGTGTTTGGTGATCAAACCAATTAGCGTGATCAAACCTACTTGCGAGTAGATATTCATCGATGCTGCTCCCCATGCCAAGGAGATCAAGGCACCACAGATCGCCAATGGTACGGAAACCATAATAACTAATGGGTCACGTAGCGACTCGAACTGGATCGCCAAAACCAAGAAGATGATGGCCAGTGCGAGAGCAAAGGTCGTGTACAGAGCATTACCTTCAGTTACGAACTGGCGTGCTTCACCCATGAAGTCATACTGGTATCCTGTCGGTAGGGTATTCACCGCTTCACTTTGGAACCAGCTAATGGCGTCACCCATTGCAACACCTGGTGCAGGTACTGCCCCGACCGTTGCTGAGTTAAGCTGATTGAAGTGAGGCAATGCGCGCGGTTCGGCAACAACGTCAATATTAACTAGGCTACCTAATGGAATGGCATTACCGTCAGCCGCACGTACATAGTAGCCTTTAAGTGATTCTGGGTTCAGGCGGTATTTACGCTCAACCTGTGGGATCACTTCGTATGAGCGGCCATTGAGGTCAATACGGTTAACATAGCCATCAGCCATCATGGTACTTAAGGTGATACCGATATCTTGCATGGTCACACCATATGCGCCTGCTTTGTCTTTATCGATCTTGATTTTCATGGTTGCTGAATCGTAGTTCAGATCAAGGTCGGAATAGACAAACATTGGATTACTTTTCACTTTATCCAAAACATCGCTACTTACTTGGAATAAGCTTTCAAAGCTACTTGGTGTGGTAATCACAAACTGAATGGGTAAGCCTGAGCCTGCTCCTGGCAACTCCGGCATCTGGAAGGCTGTTACAGCCATTTCAGGAACGTCTTTAACTAAGTCAGTAACGCGCTTAACCACATCCGCCTGACTGGCTTCTCGTTCACTCCATGGCACCATTGAAGCGATACCAAACGCTTGATTTGAACTTGGTACCCCTGAGAATACCTGAGCATAGGCTACTTCATCCTGCTCGTTGAGGATGTTGTTGACCTTTTCCATAGTGTTTTCGATGTAATCCAAGTTTGACGTTGACGGGGCGGTACCCATCATCATCAACACACCCTTATCTTCAGCAGGGGCAAGTTCACTTGGAATAAACTTAAACAGCAGTGGCAGTGTTCCAAACACGATGAGGGCAAACACAATCACGACGGGGCGCATTTTCATAACACCGCCAAGCATTTTCTCGTAGCGGTTTGTCATGCGATCAAGGAAGCGATGAACAGTTAATTCAAATTTGCTTGGCTGTTCATTGGCTTTAAGCATTTTTGAACACATCATCGGTGAGAGCGTAAGGGCGATGATCCCTGATACAAATACCGCACCGGCTAACGTTAAGGCAAACTCCTTAAAGAGTGAACCGGTGATCCCGCCCATCATGGCAATCGGCGCATATACAGCACCAAGTGTCAGTGTCATGGCGATAACAGGAACGGCTATTTCTCGGGTGCCGATGATGGCTGCACGAAACGGCGATTCGCCTTCTTTTATGTGGCGGTCGACGTTTTCCAATACAACGATGGCATCATCTACCACAAGGCCGATAGCCAGTACCATTGCTAGCAGTGTCATCAAGTTCCAAGAAAAGCCGAAAGCTTGCATGACCATTGCCACGCCAATTAGCGACAGCGGGATGGTCACGATTGGAATGATAACTGCACGGAAAGAGCCCAAGAACAAGGTGATCACAACAAGTACGATCAGAGCAGCTTCAGCAATCGTTTTGATTACTTCGTTGATAGACTCATTGATCGCAATGGTCGAGTCATACATTACATTCATTTTGATGTTATCAGGCATATTGCGTTTAAGCTCAGGCAATAGCTGAAGCACATCGGCTGCAATGTTGATGGGGTTGGCACTTGGTGCTGCGTTAATTGCAGCAACAACGGCCTCTTCGCCATTTGCAGATGCACGGTAAACATCGTGACTTTTTTCTAAGGTCACTTTGGCAATATCGCCTAAGCGGATCACCTGGCCTTCTTTGGTTGAGACAACTAGCTTTTCTAGTTCATCTGTATTGGAGACCTGCGTGTCAGCAGTACCATTGTAAAGAACGAATTCGCCAGTTGCTTGCCCTGTTGCCGATTGGTAGTTGTTGGCATTCAGTACGTTCATCACGTCATTAGCCATCAAGTTGTAAGCCGCCATTTTGGCTGGATCCAACCAGACACGCAGAGCGTATTTCATCCCGCCGTATAGATCGACTTTAGAAACGCCGTTAACCGTAAATAACTGCGGGTTGATCACGCGCTCTAGATAGTCGGTGATTTGGCTCGAGACCAGTTCATCACTGGTAAAACCGATATACATCACCGCGGTCGTTGAACCGGTTGACATGGTTACTGTTGGATCTTCTGATTCCTTCGGTAATTGGGAGCGTACCGAGTTGGTTTTGGCCAATATATCGGCCAAAGCGGCATTCGGATCGGTATTTAACTTCATCGTAACCGTGATCGTTGATGCACCGAGCACCGAGGAAGAGGTCATGAAGTCGATATTATCAGCCTGAGCAATAGCTTGCTCCAGCGGTTGGGTGATAAAACCCTGGATCAAATCAGCACTGGCACCATAATAGCTTGTGCTGACCGTGACCACGGTATTGGTCATGTCTGGGTATTCCCTGACCTGCATTTTAAAAATGGCTTGCAGGCCCAGCAGTGCAATCAAGAAGCTGATTGATACTGCCAAAACAGGACGTTTTATAAAAACATCTGTAAAGCGCATGTGACCTCCGGATTACAGCATTGGTGTTTCGGCTGGAGCATCCAGCGAGTCACTTTCAACCAGACGAACTTTCGCATGGTTGCTGAGGCGAATTTGACCTGAGGTCACGACGGTATCCCCGGCTTTGACACCACTAAGGACATGAACATATTGGCCTTTACGCTCACCAACTTTTACCACTGACTGGCTCACACGTAACACACCATCTTCGTCTTCGCTCGCAAGGTACACATTGTCCCCGTACAGGGTAAAGGTGATTGCGGTTTGCGGCAGGATGATTTGATTTTCTAGGGTTGGAAGAATGATATGCGCACGTGCAAACATACCACTACGTAGCTGGCCACTGTTATTCGGGATGTCAGCTTGAACCTGCACAAGGCCACTTTGGTAGCTTACTGCTGGCTCGATTGCACTGATCTTGCCGCTAAATGGGGTTTCAGGGTATGCATCAACAAAGATTTCGACTTCTTGGCCAAGGTGAATATCAGAAATATCCGTTTGTGGCACAGTGAAGCGTAGCTTCATTAAGGTGGTATCTTCTAAGCGTACAACATCGGTTCCCGGTTGGATATATTGGCCAAGGTAGACATTACGTAGGCCAACAACACCATCAAATGGGGCTCTGATAGTACGGCGATCTATCGTTGCTTTTAAGCTTTCGATATCAGCCATGAGAGAAAAGTAGGATGCTTCAGATTCGTCAAAGGCTTCTTTTGAAATAGACCCTTTTTTGAATAGGCCACGGTAGCGCTCATATTTAGCTTTGGCGGCCGGCAAACGAGCTTGGGCACTTTTCAGGTTGGCCGCTTCAACATCAGAATCTAGCGTTAGCAGTTGTTGCTCTGCTTTGACGGTTGAGCCTGATTCGAAGTCAAGATCTTTGATCACACCAGCAACCTCAGTGGTGATGGTCACGCCTTGGTTTGGTTCTATAAAGCCAATTGCTTCGATAGCGGGAACCCAATTGGTCGATTGAGCTTCGGTGGCAGTAATTGGAAACTCAGGCTCAGGCATATTTGCCATGAACTCAGCTATTTTTTGTTGCTTAAAAAGGTTGAAACCAATCACGCTTCCAAACAGTAAGAAGGCGAGAAATAGCATCACTATCCATTTTTTCATCGTTGGGTGTGCTCCGGTAGTGCTAATGTTTATGTTGAATAATGGCGTCCCAAGAGGCATCGATAGCAGCTTCCATCGCTGTCTCGTTCACTTTGAATACACCATTAACATGTTTGCGAGCCAAGCAAGCGCATGGCTCAAGGCTTAACACGCTCAAGATCTCGTTATCTAAATCTTTAAAGAGGCCAGTGGCCTTTCCTTCGTTAAATAATCGGTCGACCTTGGCGAACATTTTTTTTTCAAGTAACCGTTGTTCGTGACTTTCTCTACGGGGTAAGTTTTCGAACTGGCCACGATTAATGATGGGGGCATCTTCTTGCGTGGTCATATCCCAAATATTCAGCCATATAGTACGAAAGCGCTGCTTCAACGGCATATCATCAGACACATTCTGACTGATTTTGTTCGCTACATAAGACAAAATGTGAACATGAAGTTGCTGAAGGAGATCTTCTTTATCTTCGAAATAGCGATATATTGTGCCAGCGGCAACTCCGGCTTCTTTGGCAACCATTTGCATGGAAATACCGTGAAACCCGTATACAGCCAGCAGCTTTTCTGTCGCCTGAAGAATCCTTTTTTTCTTGTCACTCATGTAATTATTTTGTAATTAAAGTTGGTGAATGAATGTTCATTCAATATCTTATGGCGTCTGTGTTTTTGTGCAAGTAATTTTTTGAATTGTCAGGATTGATAAGGTAAATGGTTGGGCGAATAGACAATGGCTTAGAACCCGTTAAAATGCGCTTGCCAGCCCGATGATTAACACAGGATATGCAATGAAACTGAATCCAAGGCAGAATGAAGCGGTAAAATATGTGGCAGGACCATGCCTGGTTCTTGCAGGGGCCGGTTCCGGTAAAACCCGTGTTATTACCAATAAAATTGCTTACTTGGTTCAGCATTGTGATTACAAAGCGAGAAATATTGCTGCGCTTACCTTCACCAATAAAGCCGCGCGCGAAATGAAAGAGCGTGTTGGACAGACCTTGGGGCGAGATGAGTCAAAAGGGCTAATGGTTTCCACTTTCCATACCCTCGGGCTTAATATTATTCGTCGTGAATATAAATCATTGGGGTTAAAAGCAAACTTTTCTCTGTTTGATGACCAAGATCAGATGGCGCTGCTCAAAGAGTTAACTGAAGCCGAAATCGATGGTGATAAAGACTTACTAAAGCTCTTAATCTCGAGCATTTCGAACTGGAAAAATGACATGCTGTCACCGGCGGCTGCGAAAGCGCAAGCAAGCTCGGAGCGTGATGAGTTGTTTGCCCATTGTTATGAAATGTATCAACGACAGATGAAGGCATATAACGCACTGGATTTCGATGACCTAATTTTGATGCCAGTATTACTGCTGCGTGATAATCAGGACGTCCGTCAACGTTGGCAAAATCGGATTCGTTATTTATTGGTGGATGAATATCAAGATACCAATACCAGCCAATATATCTTCGTTAAACTGCTGGTAGGCGAACGCTCACGTTTTACTGTCGTTGGTGATGATGATCAGTCCATTTATTCGTGGCGTGGCGCCCAGCCCGAAAACCTTAACCTATTAAGCAAAGACTTCCCTAGTTTAAGAGTGATCAAGTTGGAGCAAAACTATCGCTCTACCAGCCGTATTTTGCGTACCGCGAATATATTGATTGCGAATAACTCACATATTTTTGAAAAAACGTTGTTTTCAGAAATCCCTGATGGGGAAATGCTAAAGGTGATCACGGCTAAAAACGAAGATCATGAAGCAGAGAAGGTTGTAGGTGAGTTGATTGCCCATCGCTTCTTGAATAACACGAACTATAAAGATTACGCCATATTATACCGAGGTAATCATCAGTCACGTTTGTTTGAACGGGCACTGATGCAAAACCGTATCCCGTATAAAATTTCGGGAGGCACATCATTTTTCTCCCGTGCCGAAATTAAAGACATGATGGCTTACTTGCGCCTGCTAACGAATCAGGATGATGACAATGCGTTTTTGCGTATCGTGAATACCCCACGCCGTGAAATAGGGCCTGTCACACTCGAGAAGCTGGGTACTTATGCCAATATGCGCGGCAAGAGCTTATTTGCGGCGAGTTTTGAAATAGGGCTAGAGCAGCATTTATCGGGGCGAGGGCTGGAGTCTTTGCAGCGCTTTACCCGTTGGATTGTTGAGCTTGCAGACAATGCTGAACGTGGTGATACCGTTGCGGCTGTTCGTCAGCTAGTGCGAGATATCAACTATGAAGATTGGTTGTATGAGACCTCGCCGAGTCCGAAAGCGGCTGAAATGAGGATGAAAAATGTTTCTGATTTGTATAGTTGGATCACTGCTGATTTAGAAGGTGATAATTACGATCAGGAAGTGAAGACGCTGAAGGAAGTGGTACAGCGCCTGACGCTACGCGACATGATGGAACGTGGTGAAGATGACGATGACGCTGATCAGGTTCAGTTAATGACGCTACATGCCTCTAAAGGTCTTGAGTTCCCATATGTGTACTTGGTTGGCGCAGAAGAAGGTATTTTGCCGCACCAAACCAGTGTTGATGAAGACAATGTCGATGAAGAGCGTCGTTTGGCCTATGTTGGGATCACCCGTGCCCAAAAAGAGCTGACGTTTACTCTATGTAAAGAACGCCGACAGTATGGTGAGCTATTAAAGCCGGAGCCAAGCCGCTTCTTGTACGAGCTTCCACAAGATGACTTAGAGTGGGAGGCGGATAAAAAGCCAATGACTCAACAGCAACGAATGGAGAAAGGACAAGCGCATATCGCGAATATTAGATCGCTGTTTAAAAAGTAGGGTGATTTAAGCGAGCGATATGTATGAAAAAGGGTTGATGTTTTACATCAACCCTTTTTCGTTTATTTCAATGTGTATTTGACTTATAGCCCATCAATCATGTGATTAATGGCTGCAATGATTTCATCATCGCTACAATC
Organism: Photobacterium makurazakiensis; assembly: GCF_050336715.1. Taxonomy (NCBI): domain Bacteria; kingdom Pseudomonadati; phylum Pseudomonadota; class Gammaproteobacteria; order Vibrionales; family Vibrionaceae; genus Photobacterium; species Photobacterium makurazakiensis. Next base: position 91,371 of record NZ_JAKJSJ010000024.1, on the reverse strand, counting down.
CATACACGATCCTTTTGCTGGCATAGCATTGAAGCCATTGATGGCATGGTCGGCTAAGACATCATTGCCCTTGGCAAGGCGTGCATCCCAATCGGCAGCTTCGCCTTTTTTCGGCGCTCCCATCAGGCCTGAGCCATGACAGGCGGCACAGAACGTGCCATAAACCGCATCGCCGCTGCGAGGTCCTGCTGCAACAGCGGGGCCAGTAGGTGCTTCCCCTTCAAGATAGACTGAGCCCACTGGCTTGATACGTTCTGCGATAGCTTCGTCTGACATATCGGCAGCAACGGCTGTGCCTGCCAGCGTTATTGCTGTGATGGCCGCGACCATTAGTTGTCGAAGAGTTAATTCCATTGAGCTCACCTTACACTTCCAGATAATTATGTGCGATTGCCATCATAGCGTCCTTGTCACAGTCTTCTGCATGCTTGTTATTAGCTGAACTATTGATACAAGGGTATGGTTATTGACAAAATGTTTAAATTGTAAAAACAAAGTGATTATATCTGCTTATGTTGTAGTGATAAACCAGCGAGCTGATTTTGTATGATACGAATCAATAGATAATTGCTTATCTTTCCAGCGAACGGAAAAAAAAACGAAAAAAACACTTTACGAATCGGGGCGTGATCCGTAATATCCCTCCCCGTCGATAGGGCAAGGCGCCCGTAGCTCAGCTGGATAGAGCGTTGGCCTCCGGAGCCAAAGGTCGAAGGTTCGAATCCTTTCGGGCGCGCCATTCCGGATAATAAATATTGGCAAGTGACATTGGTGGCTATAGCTCAGTTGGTAGAGTCCCGGATTGTGATTCCGGTTGTCGCGGGTTCAAGCCCCGTTAGCCACCCCATATTAAATGATATTGATTGTTATAATTAGTATCAGAGGTGAGAGACCTCATACAGAACAAAGTCGGTGAATAGCGCAGCTTGGTAGCGCATCTGGTTTGGGACCAGAGGGTCGGGGGTTCGAATCCCTCTTCACCGACCACTTACATTGGTGGCTATAGCTCAGTTGGTAGAGTCCCGGATTGTGATTCCGGTTGTCGCGGGTTCAAGCCCCGTTAGCCACCCCATATTTAGGTAGTGTTTCACTCCCTTGGCTTCAAGCCTAAAATGTTGTCGGTGAATAGCGCAGCTTGGTAGCGCATCTGGTTTGGGACCAGAGGGTCGGGGGTTCGAATCCCTCTTCACCGACCACTATTAAGAACCCCAGTCGAAAGACTGGGGTTTTTTGCATTTATAGCTTTTATCTTCTTATTACCGCTAACCATATCCTGCGACAGTTTTTCAATTTTACCTATACCCTCAAATTTCATCACTATCCTCACTTACCTCTATTTTAAAAAGTGTGATCTTCTGCTGATAATATCCTGTTACATGCGATCATCTTAAAATCCCCTAATTTTCTAGTGTTTATACATGACATTGCCGTTACAGGGAGTTGATTGTTTCTGTTGTGTTAAATGTCACTTTCATATTTATGCATAAGTATTTATTTCGATTTGTTTTTTGGTTATAGCATATAACCAGTATTTCAGCTCAATCCTCTGCGCTCAGTGGGGTTTATTCGTTATACAAATACAAGTAAACGGTCTGTTTAATTGCTGTCTAAAGTCGTTTTTTTTGACTACTTATGCTTTTTATATTCATTTTGTCGGTTTTTACTAATGTTTTGTTGCTTTTCTGTGAAATTTTTGACAGATTGTGTCCTGAACATATATTCAGCAAATTATGCTGATTGAAGGGAATCAATTTTTCAGACAGGGCAGAAAGCTGCCAAGCAGTTGGGGTCTGGTAATGGCTTTATTGGAAGTAAAGAACCTACGTATTGAATATCCGTCGCGTCATGGCGTTCACGCAGCTGTTAAATCGTTGTCATTTTCTATTGAACGCGGTGAAATTGTCGGGGTTGTTGGTGAGTCAGGTGCGGGTAAATCAACCGTTGGTAATGCGGTAATCGATTTATTGAGTCCTCCGGGGCGAATAGCCAGTGGTGATGTTTTCCTTGATGGAGAGAAAATATCTGGGCTTGATAATAACCAGATGCGTTCAGTAAGAGGGACAAAAATTGGGTTTATTTTTCAAGACCCGATGACATCATTGAACCCTCTATTTACAGTTGAACAGCAGTTAACTGAAACGATTGTGACCAACCTGAAGGTCAGTCAGGAGGATGCCTTCAAGCGTGCCCTGAACTTAATGGAGCAGGTTGGGATCCCTCAGCCAGAGTTGCGTATTAAGCAATACCCTCACCAGTTTTCAGGCGGAATGCGTCAGCGCGTTGTTATTGCGATAGCACTTGCGGGAGAGCCTGATTTAATCATTGCCGATGAACCCACCACCGCACTGGATGTCTCGATTCAAGATCAAATTCTTAATTTGATCCGTAAGCTGTGTGTAGAGAAAAATGTCGGCTGTATGCTGGTGACTCATGATATGGGCGTGGTGGCCAATGTGACCGATCGGGTTGCCGTGATGTACCGTGGTGATTTGGTTGAGATTGGTGAGACAGAGCAAGTACTGCGTCGTCCAAATCACCCTTACACCCAGAGTCTTATCTCTGCCGTACCTCGCTCTGATATTAAGCTTAAGCGTTTTCCGCTGGTAAGCTACATTGAAGAAGCCCATGAGATGAGCCAGCTCGACGTTAAAAATCACTGGCTGGGACAAAGTGAAGATCAGCGCAGCTATACGGGGGCGTTACTTCAGGTGGAAAACGTTAGTTTACGCTTTATCACCAAAAACTCATTTTTTGAAAGCCGCCGTGAATACGTACAAGCGAATAATGATGTTAGCTTTGAAATTGTTGAAGGTGAAACATTCGGCTTGGTAGGAGAGTCTGGTTCTGGGAAGTCGACGATAGCCCGAGCGATCACTGGTTTATACCCGCCAAACTCAGGCAAAATCACGTTTGAAGGGGTCGATCTTACCGCATTGAAAAATGAAAAAGATCGTCGTCCGTTACGCCGCCAGATGCAGATGGTATTTCAGAATCCTTATTCTTCAATGAATCCACGTATGAAAATTATGGATATCATTGCCGAGCCTATTCGTTTCCATCGATTAACCGAGAGTGAAGCACAGACGCGACAAATCGTGAATGACCTTCTTGATCATGTCGGGTTAGGTGTTGCTGCGGGTGTCAAATACCCTCATGAGTTTTCAGGTGGTCAACGTCAGCGTATTTCGATTGCCCGTGCATTAGCAACCCGCCCGCGTTTATTAATTTGCGATGAACCGACTTCTGCATTAGATGTTTCGGTACAGGCACAAATTCTTAATCTACTCAAAGATCTGCAAGATGAACTAAACCTCACCATGCTATTTATTAGCCATGACTTACCTGTGATCCGCCAAATGTGTGATCGCATTGGAGTGATGCAAAAAGGGGAGTTGCTTGAAGTCGCACCCACCGAGCAGTTGTTTACGGCCCCGAAGCATGCGTATAGCAAACACCTTATTTCACTGATGCCGGAGTTTAAAGGTATCAGTCAAGATGGACTGAAATTAGCTTGATTATTACCTTGGCTCAAAGCTGCACCTGAGCCAGTAAAAGTATTTATAACAAGTAATCACAACAGAAAGGGAGTTCGCTCCCCGCATAAAGGAGTTATGCATGAAAACCATTAAGAGTAAGCTAGCTGTTGCATTGATCGCGGCAGGTTTAAGTTTTAGTGCTACAGCTGCCGACATTAAAGTGGCTTACGATGCCGATCCGGTCTCTATGGATCCACATGAGCAACTATCTGGTGGTACGTTGCAACTATCGCACATGGTTTTTGACCCTCTGGTACGCTTTGACCAAGAATTAGATTTCGAGCCTCGCCTAGCGACAAGCTGGAAACGTGTTGATGATCAAACGTTTCAATTTACGCTACGTCAAGGTGTTAAATTTCACTCTGGCAATGAAATGACGGCAGATGATGTGGTTTGGACGTTTAATCGTTTGAAAGAATCGGCTGACTTTAAAGCTATTTTTGACCCATTTACGGGTATCGAAAAAGTGGATGCCTACACGATTGAGCTGAAAACAACCGGCCCGTACCCATTGGTGCTACAGACAGCAACCTACATTTTCCCAATGGACAGCAAGTTCTATTCGGGCAAAACCGCTGATGGTAAAGATAAAGCTGAAATCGTTAAGCACGGCAACTCTTTTGCTTCAACCAATATGTCTGGCACCGGACCATTTATCGTTACGGCGCGTGAGCAAGGCGTAAAAGTGGAATTCGAACGTTTTGCTGATTACTGGGATACGCAATCGCCAGGTAACGTCGATAAGATCACACTGCAGCCGATCAAAGAGAATGCCACGCGTGTTGCGGCACTGCTGTCGGGTGGTGTTGATATGATTGCTCCTGTAGCGCCAAACGATCACCGTCGTGTTGGACAATCTAAAGATATCGACCTTGTTACAATGGCTGGTACCCGCCTTATTTCTTTCCAAATGAACCAGAACAGTCATGAAGCATTGAAAGATGTACGTGTACGTCAGGCGATTGTTCATGCAATTAACAATGAAGGTATTGTTAAGCGTATCATGCGTGATTTTGCGACAGCCACTGGCCAACAAAGCCCAGAAGGGTACGCTGGTTATAATGAAGCGCTGGTACCACGTTTTGATGTCGCTAAAGCAAAAGAGCTAATGGCTGAAGCGGGCTATAAAGACGGCTTCAAACTCACCATGATGGCGCCAAACAACCGCTATGTAAATGATGCAAACATCGCACAAGCGGCATCACAAATGCTGGCTAAAATTGGTATTCAGGTTGATTTGAAAACAATGCCTAAAGCGCAATACTGGCCTGAGTTTGATGTGTGTGCTGCAGATATGATGATGATTGGTTGGCACTCTGATACCGAAGATTCTGCCAACCTATCTGAATTCTTGACGATGACACGTAATGAAGAAACAGGTCGTGGTCAATATAACTGTGGTTATTATGCTAACAGTGATATGGACAAGTTAGTGGATGCCGCAAATATCGAAACGGATCCGGCTAAACGTTCGCAGATGCTGAAGCAAGTTGAAGCAACGCTATACGATGACGCTGCATTTGTACCGCTTCACTTCCAAAACTTAGCGTGGGCAGCAAAATCAAACGTTAAGATTAAACCGATTGTTAACGCGATGAACTTCCCGTACTTCGGTGATTTAGTGGTAGAGAAGTAATCACTACCAGATAATGCATCGGGCCTGAAAGGGCCTGATGTTGTTTTAAGGACGAAATAAGGGGCAAGGAATGTTGACGTTTCTGGTCAAGCGCCTGTATCAGGCACTGATAGTGATGTTTGTGATCAGCTTGGTGGCTTTTGCCATTCAGGATAACCTGGGTGACCCGTTACGTGAGTTAGTTGGTCAATCGGTCTCGGAATCGGAACGCCAAGCGTTACGTGACGATTTAGGGTTGAATGACCCCTTTGTAACCAAATATGCGCGCTTTGTTGGCAATGCTGTACAAGGTGATTTAGGAACATCCTATTTCTTTAAGCGCCCAGCACTTGATGTCATTTTAGATAAATTGGTGGCGACACTTGAACTGGTGTTTGGCGCCGCTGTGATCATTATTGTGGTTTCTATTCCGTTGGGGGTGTATTCCGCCATTAAACCCAATAGTTTTATGACTAAAGTGATTATGGCTTTCAGTAGTATCGGAATATCCATTCCGGTCTTTCTTACCGCCATCATGCTGATGTATGTTTTCTCGATTGAGTTAGGTTGGTTACCCTCTTATGGGAGAGGCACCACCACTGATACCTTTGGTTGGCAGTCAGGTTTATTCAACCTTGACGGTTTAGCGCACCTTGTCTTGCCGTGTGTGGCGCTGGCGTCGATTATGCTACCGCTTTTTATTCGTTTAGTTCGTTCAGAAATGCTGGAAGTGTTGAGCTCCGAATACATTAAATTTGCTAAAGCAAAAGGGTTGGCTTCCAATAAAATTTATTATCAGCATGCGCTGAAAAATACCATGCTACCAGTGATCACGGTAGGTGGGGTACAAATCGGTACCATGGTTGCCTATACCATACTAACAGAGACCGTTTTTCAGTGGCCGGGCACTGGCTTTTTGTTTCTTGAAGCGATCAACCGTGTCGATACACCGCTCATTACCGCCTATGTCATTTTTGTTGGTTTGATTTTTGTCGTTACCAATACCATTGTCGATTTGCTCTACGGGCTGATCAACCCCACTGTCAATCTTACTGGTAAGGGAGAGTAACGATGTCTTCTACTCCAATGCATTATCCAAGTCGCTGGGAGCGATTTAAAAACTCCGACATTATTTATTACTTTCTAAAAGATAAAGTGGCGATGGTGAGCTTTGCGCTATTCATGGCCTTTTTCCTGAGTGCGCTATTTGCGCCATTGATTGCCCCCTTTAATCCGTACGATCTGAGCCAAATTGACATCATGGATTCAGAGATGGCGCCTGTTTGGATGGAATATTCTGATCCTCGCTTCTTGCTAGGAACGGATCCACAAGGGCGAGACATTTTGTCGACCATTCTCTATGGCATGCGGGTCTCTTTGATGATCGGCCTGCTGGCTGTCGCGGTACAGATGGTTTTAGGCGTGGTCATTGGGTTATCTGCGGGTTATTACGGCGGGCGAATTGATAGCTTTTTGATGCGATTTGCCGATATCCAACTTTCGTTTTCAACCATGATGGTGGCGATAATTGTGTCGGCCATCTTTCGTGCCGCTCTTGGCGCTCAGCTATATAGTCAATACGCTGTAATAATGCTGGTGGTGATCATTGGCGTGGCAGAATGGCCGCAGTATGCGCGAACGATCCGAGCCTCGGTGCTGGCAGAGAAGAAAAAAGAGTATGTTGAAGCCGCAAAAGTGATGGGCTTTAGGGCGCCTCGCATAATGTTTCGTCATATTTTACCAAACTGCTTATCGCCGATTTTGGTGATTTCAACCGTGCAAGTTGCAAATGCCATTATGTCGGAAGCGGCACTGTCGTTTTTAGGCTTAGGGTTACCTGTTGATCAGCCTTCACTGGGTGCGTTGATAAGTATTGGCTTTAACTACATATTCTCTGGTTCATGGTGGATAACCGCTTTCCCGGGTATTGTGTTGGTATCGCTTGTCTTGGTGATCAATCTATTGGGTGACTGGCTGCGTGATGTCTTTAACCCAAAAATTTACAAAGGGTGATAGCCAAACTGCCCCGAGTCCTCTAAGTTATTCCGGTATAGAAAGTTTTTAAATGGAATAATCATGATAGATATCGGGGTGAACCTGACTAATAGCCGATTTGATAAAGATCGCGATGAGGTTATTAGTCGAGCACAACAAGCGGGTGTCAACGGACTGATCCTAACTGGCACTAGCATTGAAGAAAGCCAGCAGGCGTTGCAGATGGCACGTCGCTGGCCTCAATATTGCTACAGTACTGCCGGTGTTCATCCGCACGACGCCAAAACAGTCGATGATCTAACCTTTCCTCAGATCCGTGACTTAGCCCTATCGCCAGAAGTTGTGGCAATTGGCGAATGTGGCTTGGATTTCAGTCGTGACTTTTCTCCCCGCCCGCAACAAGAAGCCGTGTTTGAAGCGCAGCTTGCTTTGGCTGCAGAGCTGAACATGCCAGTATTTATGCATTGCCGTGACGCACATGAACGCTTTATGGATATTCTAAAACCGTGGCGAGATAAACTCCCTGCAGCCGTTTTGCATTGCTTTACGGGAAGCGAGGCAGAGTTACGTGATTGCTTAGCGCTTGATTTGCACGTGGGCATTACAGGCTGGGTGTGTGATGAGCGTCGGGGAACTGAGTTACGTAATATTGTGCAGTATATTCCAGGTAATAGGCTGATGATCGAAACTGATTGTCCTTACTTATTGCCGAGAGATTATCGGCCAAAACCTAAATCGAGCCGTAATGAACCCAAATTTTTGCCCCACATTGCAACCGTGATTGCGGAATGCCGCCGTCAACCTGCTGAAGTTGTTATGGCTCAGTCATATACGACTACTCAGGCATTTTTTCAAATTGGATCTCCTGTCACCTGACGGGAGTGGTATTATCAGCAAAAAGAACGTTAACCTTCAACAAGGAGTATGCAGTGTCTGTATCTATTCAGGGCGCGTTTCCAGCTCGCCGAATGCGTCGCATGCGCAAGCATGACTTTAGCCGTCGTTTAATGGCAGAAAACCAGATCTCTGCCAGTGATCTTATTTATCCAATGTTTATCCTGATGGGTAAAAACCGCCGTGAAACAGTGGATTCAATGCCGGGTATCGAGCGCTTGTCTATTGACCTTATGCTGTTAGAAGCTGAATACCTAGCTAAGCTGGGTGTACCAGCGATTGCGCTGTTCCCTGTTGTTTCTCAAGACTTTAAATCCATTTGTGCAGCAGAGGCGTATAACGCTGAAGGTTTAGTACAACGTGCTGTACGTTTACTGAAAGAGCACGTGCCACAAATGGGGGTGATCACTGATGTCGCACTTGATCCGTTCACAATCCATGGTCAAGACGGCATTATTGATGATGATGGCTACGTGGTTAATGACGTCACGACAGAAGTGCTGATCAAGCAGGCACTGTCTCATGCTGAAGCGGGCGCTGATGTTATTGCCCCGTCAGATATGATGGATGGACGTATTGGCGCTATTCGAGAAGCGCTAGAAGAAGCAGGCTATATCCATACTCAGATAATGGCGTATTCTGCCAAATATGCTTCTCACTATTACGGCCCATTCCGTGATGCCGTCGGCTCGTCGGGGAACCTAAAAGGTGGCGATAAGAAAACCTACCAGATGGATCCTGCCAATAGCGATGAAGCATTGCATGAGGTGGCGATGGACGTCAATGAAGGTGCAGACATGGTGATGGTGAAGCCAGGTATGCCTTATTTGGATGTGGTTCGTCGTGTGAAAAGCGAGTTGCAAGTCCCTACCTTTGCTTATCAAGTATCGGGTGAATACGCGATGCACATGGCTGCGATTCAGAACGGTTGGCTGAAAGAGCGCGAAACCGTGATGGAATCATTAGTATGCTTCAAGCGTGCCGGTGCAGATGGTATTTTGACTTACTTTGCCAAGAGTGTTGCTGAGTGGTTAGCTGAAGAAGCCGCTGAGCGCGGCGCTGAATTAGGCAATAAGCCAGAATAATATCAGCGTGAATATCATGTTAGAGCGAGGCTATTTAGCCTCGCTTTTTTATGGCTGTACATTGCGATTAATGGGGTTTTGCAATGAAATTAGCGTTTCGGTTGATTGGACTTCATCAATGGCTTGTAGCTTGTCGATCAGCACATATTGCAGTTCTTCAATGGACTTACACATCAGTTTTACGAAAATATTGTATGCCCCTGTTGTGTAATACGCCTCTACCACCTCATCCAACTCGTTCAGTTTGGCCAGTGCAGAATGGTAGTCGCGAGCGGCATTAAGGTTAATACCGATAAAACAACAAACGTCATACCCCAATAATTTGGGATTTATTATCACTTCTGTGCCAGTAATAATTTCTGCAGCACGCATCTTTTCAACCCGGACATGCACTGTGGCAGGGCTAACATTGAAGCGTTTAGCCATTTCAGCGTAAGGGGTACGCGCGTCGGTCATGAGCGCGTTGAGAATTTCACGGTCGAGATCATCTATTCGAATCTGGGGGGTCATGATGCAAGCAATCCTTTGTTTATACCAGCATGCTCATATCTTATACTGTCCATGCCTAAGTCTCTAAATATAAATAAACAAAGGTAATAAATATCATTTTGGCTGAGGGATGCTCAAGGTCAGCAAGAATGGATATAGCCAATGCACAGTCAGACAGGACTTCCTTTTCATTATGCGGTTTCTCGTTGTATGGTTTTTTTTATGGGGCGGGATAGCCTCTGCTCAAGAACAAGACATATTAGTTATTCACTCGTATCACCAAGGCATGCAGTGGACTGATTCTCTACAAGCTGGCATAGAAGCGGCAACTGAGCACTCCTCCGTTTCTCTCAGTGTCAGTTATATGGACAGCAAGCGCTATCAATCCAGTACCTACATGGCAGAGTTGCTCGATATTTATCGTGCAAAATTAAAACGTAAGCGCTATCGGGCAATTGTCGCTGCAGATAATAATGCGCTATGGCTGGTGAACCAGCTCGGAGATGTGGTCGGTGATACCCCAGTTGTACTGGTTGGAGTGAATGGCTACCACCCCAATAAGCACCGTGGATTGGTTAAGGTGGCAGGGGTGCTAGAGCAAAGCGACCCATCTTATAACCTGTCATTGGCTCTGTCTGTTCAGCCCAATCTTCAGCAGGTTTATGTGTTTGCTGATAATACCGCAACGGGAGAGGCTAAATGGCAAGGGCTAGTCGACTACCTTGCGGCAAACTACCTCGATCTTGAGGTTACTCGGGTTGAAAATGATACCTTTAGCGATCTTTTCCAGGAGGTTGCTGAGCTTCCTCTAAATTCTGCCGTGCTTTTTCTTAGTTATTTCCGTGACAATACCGGCCACTACATGGATAGCGATGATTTTCTCGGTCAACTAACGCTGGCGTCGTCGGCCCCCGTCTATGCTTCTTATCAATATATGCTGCAATATGGGGTCGTCGGCGGCGTTATGACCAGTGGTTTTGAGAAGGGGCAACTAGCTGGCGAATTATTGCTGAGCATCGTGAATAATCAACTTTCCCAATACCCGGCTTTTGTCAGAAGCCCAAGCAAAAAGCTTTTTAACTACCCCGTTATGTCTCGTTGGGGACTGAATGTTGATAACAGTGATGTGCTGGTGTTGAACCAACCTGCAGGCTGGCTTGAACGCTATCAGAATGAAATCCGGGTTCTCACCGTGTCTCTAGGTTTAATGGGGGGGGTGATCGTTTTGCTGAGTATTGTGATCCGTCGGTTAAAAAATGACGAACAACGATTAAAGCAGAGCCGTGCTTTATTTGCTGGTGTATTTGATCAGAGCTTTCAATACATCGGGATACTAGATATTAATGGCACTTTGATCTCTGGCAACCTCGCTTTGCAAGGGTTACTCGGTCGTTCTGCAATGAAATATGATCGTGCAATCTGGCAGTGGTATTGCTGGGATAAAGCGGCGATGTTGCCCCTTAAACAAGCTTTTGAACGTGTTGAGCTCGATCAGCAAGTGCGACTGGAGTTAGAGGTTCAAAGTGCGGAAGATGGCTATCGGATGTTGGATGTTTCAATGAAGCGCTTGCCCTATGCGGTCAGTGGTGAAGCTCAAGTTTTATTTGAAGCTCGAGATGTCACAACACGTTATCAAATGGAAGAAAAACTGCGCGAGCGAGAGGTAAGTTACCGACTGCTGTACGAACAGCAACCCGTCATGCTCATGACCATTGATCGCCAGTCTCGCATACAATCGGTTAATCAGTTTGCCGCCGACCTTCTTGGTTATAGTAAGCGGGAGTTGCTCGGCCATAAAGTGTCAGACTTTTATCATCATGGCGAGCTCAAGCCTCAGCAGTTTATTTCGACCGCGAGTGATAGTGAGAACGACAAGGTTTGGCGTCGCCAATTACAATATTGCTGTGCTGATGGTCAACGCGTGTGGATTCGCGAGGTGATCCGCTCTATGCAGTCGAAACAACAGCTGCTGGTGGTCGGGGAAGATATTACTTCAACCCGAGCGCTGGAAGAGCAGCTCGCTTATCAAGCCTGCCATGATTATCTTACCGACTTGTTTAATCGTAATTATTTTGAGCGGCACCTTGAACAGGTATTGGTTGAAGCGCGGGATAAAGGGGCGCGCCACGCTATGTTCTATATCGATCTTGATCAATTTAAGGTCATTAATGATACCGCGGGTCACGAAGCTGGTGATGAGGCGTTGAAACAAGTTGCGTGGTTACTCAAAGGGATCACGCCAGAGCAAGCGATGTTGGCCCGCCTTGGAGGCGATGAATTTGCCATTATTCTGCATCATTGCACCTTAGAAGAGGCGGTGAAATTTGGCCGTGAAATACTATACGTGCTTGATGAGGCGTCATTTTACTGGCAGAGCACGCGGTTTAGTTTTAGTGGCTCTATTGGTATCCGCTTGATCGATGAAACGGCAGGTTCGTCCCAGCAGGTGCATGCTCAGGCTGATACGGCGTGTTATGCCGCAAAAGATGAAGGTCGTAATCGACTTCACTTGTATCACCCTGATGACGAAGAATTGCGCCGCCGTGAACAAGAAATGGCATGTGTTAGCCTGATCCGTAAAGCGCTCGCTGAAAAACGGTTGGAGTTACATGCTCAGGAAATAGCCCCTTTAGGTACTGTGAGTACGCAGCATCACTATGAAATTTTGGTGAGGATCCGTAGTCAAGACGGTGAGATGATTTCTCCAGCCCTGTTTATGCCAGCAGCCGAGCGCTATAACCTCGCACATTTGATTGATCGTTATGTGGTTAATGAGGTCATTAATTGGTTGCTCGACCATCCAGAAGCGGTATCCGAACTTGAAATGTGTGCCATTAACTTATCTGGCCAGTCAATGGGAGATCGTGACTTCGTCCATTTCTTAATTGATAAGATCAGTGGTTCAGGGCTACCCACTCACAAGCTGTGCCTCGAAATTACCGAAACGGCGGCGATTGGTAATATGAGTGAAGCTATCCAGCTGTTTACTCGGTTGAAAGCATTGGGTTGTAAGATATCACTGGACGACTTTGGTTCAGGGCTATCTTCGTTTGGCTATTTGAAGCGAATGCCTGTGGATATCATCAAAATCGATGGCATGTTTGTCCGTGATATTGCCGATGATGAAATGGACTTTGCAATGGTCAAAGCGATCAATGAGCTGGCGAAGAAAATGGGCAAACAAACGGTGGCTGAATTTGTGGAAAGTGAAGCGATACTAGCGCACCTTAAAGTGTTGGGTGTTGATTATGCGCAGGGATTTTTATTCGGCCAACCTTTGCCTCTTGCGGAACTGGTTGAGCAATTGAGCGCAGATAAAAAAGTGGTACCGCCAAGTAATTATTGCTGAAACGAGCATCGAGAGGCCGCTTGGGTATATAATCCCACGCCTTATTTTCTGCCGAATGACATAAAATGCAGGATTGTTAATGAACCGGAGAGCCCTGTGCAACTAGCCTTAACTTGTGAAAACTCAGAACGCCAACATGACCTCGACCTGCTTGCTGCTCGATGGGGATTGACTCATGACCCTGAGAGTACGTTTGCGTTGGTTTTGACCGCTGAGCGTTTAGAGTTACGTAAGCTTGATGAACCGAAGCTAGGGGCAGTGTTTGTGGACTTGGCTGGTGGTGCTGTGGCCCATCGTCGCAAATTTGGCGGTGGTCGTGGTCAGGCAATCGCAAAAGCGGTGGGTTTGAAAGGGGGAGTCATGCCAACGGTGGTTGATGGTACCGCTGGCTTAGGGCGTGATGCATTTGTATTGGCCTCGCTAGGCTGTAAGGTGCAAATGGTTGAGCGTCACCCTGTAGTAGCAGCATTACTTGATGATGGTTTACAGCGTGCCAAGCAGGATGGCGACATTGGTGGATGGGTGAGTGAGCGTTTAACCCTATTACATGCTTCTAGCCATAATGCGTTAGAGCAATTAGCCGCGGATCCTGATTTTGTTGCACCCGATGTGGTTTACCTTGACCCAATGTATCCCCACAAGAAAAAGTCGGCGTTAGTTAAAAAAGAAATGCGAGTTTTCCAAACGCTAGTTGGCCCTGACCTTGATGCTGACGCATTATTGGCTCCTGCATTGGCATTAGCGACGAAACGAGTGGTGGTTAAGCGGCCTGATTACGCGGAATTTTTAGCAGATAAAAAACCGTCAACGGCCATTGAAACCAAAAAAAATCGGTTTGATGTCTATGTCAAAGCCGCAATGAAGTAGCCTTTCATCTGATGCATTGGTATAAATGATAAAAATACCAATTTACCTTGTTAGTTGTTGTTTACCACTATGATGGAAAGAGGGTGGACACCAAGTAGGTTGTCTTTGCTGGAGGAAGAGGTAATGGCAAAGTCATTATGTAAGTATCGTCGTATTGAAATTGCGGATAAGTTTGCAGAGATCAGCAAAATTGTTAGCACACCTAATTTTATTTGCAGCAGTTGTGCCCGCGTTGCCAGTGATAAAACATATTTGTGCAAGCCGAGTGCTTTAACATCGCAGCTTACCAGTTCTCCTATTGCTGATTCAGCGGTATCGAAATCTGAAGTTCAAGTACATTTGTCGGCGCTAGAGCAGATTGAACAAACGGAGAGTGCGATTTCACCAGTGGTGACGAAGAAGCAAGCAAAGCAGCTGAAGGCGATAGCAAAAGTTAAAAATAAGCGGTTGAAAAAAGCGGCAAAAGCGGTGAAGCGTTATGATAAAGCGCTGCAAAAAGCCAAGAGAGCATTGCAGTTATAGCAGACGGTGTTCGATCTCCAGATACAAAAAAACCTCCAAGCGGAGGTTTTTTTGTATCTGGCAATTATGATTCTTTGATCAGTACTGCTGTCATTAAGCAGGTGATCACAGAAACAATGATGCCAGAAACGATTAACCAAGGAAGTATATCCATAGTTAGCTATCCATCTGTTGAGCAACAAGAGTATCTATTGAATCCTTTTTACATACTGCTAGCAATAGGATAGATATAAGATGAAATGACTGTTAACAATTGGAAACAATTATGTGGTGAAAGACACATAAAGTATGGTTTTTAGGTATAAAAAAGCACCCATTCGGGTGCTTTTTGATGTCAAAATGTAATGTTGCTTATTTGTTAATTCTTGGCTGGTAGTGCCAATGTTAACGCTTGGCGAGATGCATCTGCAGCAGCTTGGGCCTGATCAAGCTTCTCAAGAGTGTTCACCAAGTAACCGTAGTCAGCGACATTGGGGTTTAGCGCGATGGCTTTCTCAAAATGCTGTTTCGCTTCTTCCCATTTCTCTTCGTGTATGAATAGCTGCCCTAATGCACTGTGAGTGCTTGGGTTACTGCTGTCATAACGTAGCAAATCTTGCAGGCGAACAATGGCAGGGTGGTAGTCAGCTAGCTTCAGCGTTGGTACAAGCTCAATGAGGCTATTGTCATTGTTCTTTTTTAATGTATCACGCAATACACTGTATGCTTCACTGTCAGCATTGTGTTCACTCATGAGGGTTACAAAGCATGCAACTAATTCTGGGCGTAGCTTTGCCTTACGGCTTAGGCTATTCCAGTGACCCATTAAGCCTTCGCTGCCACCTTGCTTGGCAAGATGCTTCATGATGCCGCATTCCGCTTGTACTTCCAGTACTGCAATATCTTCGGTTTGAAGCACACCCGCTTTTTCAAGCTGAGGCAGAAGTGCAAGTAGTGGTTTCCAGTCTTCAAGCTTTAAGTAGCACTCTTTGAGTAGTGAGAGTAATACTGGGTTGCGGCTATGATCAGGTTTGATTTCCTGCAATGTTGCCATTGCTTGTTCGTACTGTTGCTGACGAAACTGAAGCTTGGCACGGGTTAAGGCAACGGCAAGGCTTTGGCTATCAATGTCAGCCGCTTGCTTGAGGTATTCATCACGCTGGCTGGCATCACCTTGGCCTTGTGCTGCTTCTGCTGCCGCAAGGTAGTTTAATAGTGGTGTGTCACTGTGCTTAACGGATTTCACAACCAACTTTTCAGCTTGTCTCCAGTCACCTTCGATGACCTTCATTAAACCTGCAGATGTTTGGAGGCGTGCTTTACGCGTTTTACGGCCAGAAAACCAGCCGCGCGTAGAGCTACCCAATGAGAATAAGCGTTTTAAGATGGTTTCTAATAAGAAGAAAGCACCGAATAAGACCACAATGAACAAGATCAGTGTGGTTAGGCTCATCTCGAGAGTCTGGTTTGCTACCGAGATCAGCACGTAGCCTTGATTACCAGCCAGCATCGGCCCGGCAACAATACCGGCGATTAGCGCAGCAACCAGCAACAATAGTTTGATCATGCTGGGTTCTCCTCTGTGCTAAGTGGCTTAACTTGCTGACGTAGACGATCACTGACTGCATCGGTGATCAGAGATTGCGAATTAAGCTTGCTTGGGTAGCTTGCTTCAATATTTTCGCTTGCTAGCGCATCAAGAGTACTAATAAAGCTCTGTGCTGCCGGATCTTCCATATTATAGAATTGCTCAGCCCAGTCTTTTGCCATGCTCAGTGACGTGCTATATAGCTCACCTTGCTCGCGGTAAACCGATTTGATGGCCGTCTCTAGCTTGGATTTAATATTCTCTTGTAGGTAGAAATCTTGTTTTGGCGAGAGTAGTGGAATAACACTGCCATCGCGGGTGCGATACGTCACGAAGTGCTCACTGAAGTTTTTCAGTGATGTTGTGAGGTTTTGCTTCCAATCATCGACTGATGTCGAGACATCAGTAGCTTCAACGAGATCAGCTTCAGGCAAAATCGCATTAGCAAGGGGTAGGTTTGCTACCTGCTGTTGTAGGCTCGTCAACCGCAGCACAAGGCCGTCACGGTCAACACGTGCCACGGCTTTTAGTGCCGTAATATCGGAATGCATAGCCTCGCGAATAGGTGTAAGGCTTGGATCGTTTAGCTCGGCGATACGGTGGTCTGCGGATTCCAGTAGCACGGTTGCGCTAACGGTATCATGCTCTAACCACAATTTTCTGCCTGCCATTTTGACAAGGTAATCAGCTTCAGCGAGTAGCCAGTCATTGGGACGGCGGCCCTTCATTTCAGACAGTGCTAGTTGTAGCCCTGTAATGGACTTATTCTGCTGTTCTAGCGATACACTGGTACTTTGCTGGCTGCTTTGCAGGCTAGTTTGTACCTGACTTAGGGTCTCTTTTTGGCTAGCATTCAATTTAGATTGCATGCTGCTGAGTTCTTGTTGCAGCGAAGCCATTTGGGCGTTCTGTGTTAGCGTTTGTTGATGACCGTGATAATAAAGGCCTGCCCCCAGAGCGATCACGAGTGCAATGGCGATAGCGCCTGTTTTGCTACCACTTTTCTTTTCGTCTGCTGCTTTTGGCTGTTCAGGGGTATCTGCGGCGGTTGCTGCTTTCTGAGGCTCTTCGGCTTTGGTTGCTGTAGGTTGTTTTGGCGCTTGTGCTTTGGCACTCGCGTGACCTTGTTTCCCAGAAGTACTTGTTGCTGCGGACTTTTGGTTATCTGCAGGCTTGTCATTATTAGTTTTTTTATCAGTCATCCGATTTTCCCATCGTGCCTATTTTTCTTAGGGTAGTGAGAAGCGGGCCATTAGCAGCACTTCCCACAGTGGAAATTGTAGTAAAACCAAGCTTTTTTGCTTGATTGGCGATTCGCTGGCTTGGTACGAAAAGGTGGCATTGATAAAACCAAGCTTTAGCATTGTCGGGTACTAACTGTGCCAAATGGCTCAGTTGTTCACCACTAGTGATCACCATTTTTGAGACATGCCGCTGTTGCCATTGCTGGCAAAGCGCTTGACCATCAAGTGGGATCCAGCAGCGCTGATAGGTTGCACAATAACTTACGCTAGCTCCACGTTGCTGCAGAGTTTGATAAATGAGCTCTCGCCCCCCATTACCTCGTAAAATTAATATGCGTTTTCCATCTACATCAGACAGTTCTGGCAGGGTAAGTAATCCTTCACTGTCGCACCGTTCTGTTGGTGACCTTACCGGCTGTTCGGTACGGGATTTCAACATTTCGGCGGTTTTATGTCCGACAGCTATATAATGCACGTTTTTCGGCCAACTGGCACCCACTGACATTAAGTAATTGTGCGCTAAGTTGACGGCATTAACACTGACGGCAATCAGGAAATCATCTTTTTTTAATTGCTGAAGCTGTGAAATGAGCTGCTGAAGTTGTTGACCCGGCTGAATTTCTAACAGTGGCTGGGCAATGGCACTGATCCCCGCCGCCTCAAGTTGCTGGACAAGTTGATGGCAGTCGGGTGCGGGGCGGGTGATCAGTACGGTCATTTAAGCGTTGCCGTAAAGCTTATCTAGAATGTCTTTAGCACCATCAGCCAGCAGTTGCTCTGCTAGCTCTGTGCCAAGGCGTTCTGCATCTGCCGCTGGGCCACTAATTTCGCCGCGGACCATTTTACTGCCATCAGGCTCACCCACGAGGGCGCGAAGCCAAATCTGATCGCCTTGAAGCTCAGAGTAGCCACCAATTGGCACCTGACAACCACCTTGAAGACGATTGTTCATTGCACGTTCGCATAAAACACGCGTAGAGGTATCTGGGTGGTTTAAAACATTCAGCAAGCCACGAACACGCTCATCATCCAGGCGACATTCGATGCCAACGGCACCTTGCCCCACTGCCGGTAGACTGATTTCTGGTGCAATCGCATCACGGATACGATCTTCCATTTTTAAACGTTTTAGGCCTGCACAAGCCAAAATAATGGCATCGTATTCACCGTCATCGAGTTTACGTAGGCGAGTGTTCACGTTGCCGCGTAGATCTTTTACCACCAAATCGGGACGCTGGGCACGAATCTGACATTGGCGTCGCAGGCTTGATGAGCCGACAACAGAGCCTGCTGGCAGTTCGTCTATGTGCTGGTAGGTATTTGATACGAATGCATCACGAGGGTCATCTCGTTCACAAATAGTAACCAAGCCAAGTCCTTCAGGAAAATCGACTGGGACATCCTTCATTGAGTGAACCGCAAGATCAGCACGGCCTTCTAGCATGGCGACTTCTAGCTCTTTAACAAAAAGGCCTTTCCCGCCGACTTTGGCAAGAGGAGTATCTAGAATGATATCGCCTTTGGTTACCATGGGTACTAATTCTACAGACAGCCCTGGGTGGGCTTGCTCAAGTGCATCTTTTACAAACTCGGCTTGCCACATGGCCAGTGGGCTTTTTCGTGTGGCAATACGGATAGGGGTGTCAGTCATCGAGTTGGGTCCATTGTTAAACTAGCTATTTACTTTAATCCTATCACTACTGAACCATGATGATAATTCACTTATGGCTGTCAGTGCGATGAAGCAGTATTGTCTTGATATCGACGATAATTAATGTGATATTGTTCACATAAAGTTCACGAGGTAAAACCATTAGACGTCATAAGCTGGCGATTCATTCGGTTTGTACTAGCTTCAGGTGAGCAGGGCTATGGAAAGGTCGACTGGCAAGATTGCAGTCCATTCACAAATTGTCATAAAGCAGCACTATCTTTACGGTTAATACAAAAACTGTTAGATTGATCACGTTTTTGCTTATGTGTAGAGCCACTTCTACATCATTAATGACAAGATTTGGGCCGCTCTCAAGCTGGCAGCTCTTGGAAGAGTAATTTGCAGAACTATATAGAAACGCTTAAAAGTAGACAGGATCAGCTTAACGAGTTGCGACGAGATCGTGCTCGAGCAGCGATGAATGCACAATCCGAGCAGGTATTTAACCTGTTAAGTGTCTTGCTTCACTATAATCACCCAGCAGTGCCCGGCTACCTTGATCAGGCCGTACCGGTGGGGATCGCGGCGTTTGCCGTTACTGAACAACAACAGCAGTTTATTGATGATTGTGGGTTGGCTTTTTCAGCATCTGTTACTCCTCCTTCACTTAGCGATGATAAGTGTCCCATCCTTGGTCTTTATGCGATGGGCAGTACTTCATCGTTAGGACAAAGCCTTACCAGTGATCTTGATATCTGGGTTTGTATCCGTACCGATTTACCTGCTGATGCGCGTGCAGCATTAGATGCTAAGTGTTCTCTGGTTTCAGAGTGGGCAATGGCACAAGGGGTAGAAGCAAACTTTTTCCTGATTGATGAGAATCGCTTCCGCGAAAACTTTTCTGAAAAAATGACCGGTGAAAACTGTGGCTCAAGCCAGCATTTGTTGCTGCTTGATGAGTTTTATCGCTCAGCAGTCCAAATGGCTGGCCAACGCCTTTTATGGTTTATGGTGCCGCCGGAAATGGAAGAGTGTTACGACGAATATATCGATTATCTTGAACGAGATGGTTATATCCGTCGTAATGAGTGGATTGATTTCGGTGGGTTAGCGCGTATTCCTGCAGAAGAATACTTTGGCTCCAGCCTATGGCAGCTATATAAAAGTATCGATTCGCCATACAAATCAGTGTTAAAGGCGATTTTGCTTGAAGCTTACTCATGGGAATACCCACATACCCAGTTATTAAGTGTTGATGGTAAGCGTCGGTTCTTTGCGATAGATCGCACTGAATTCTGTATGGATGCATATTTTCTTATGCTCGAAAAGGTCACACGTTACCTTGAGCGCATTAACGACCACCGTCGCCTCGATTTAGTCCGCCGTTGTTTTTATCTTAAAACCCATGAAAAGCTAACCCGAGAGCCAGCTTCTGGTTCGGTGCCTTGGCGCCGTAAAGTGCTGCAAGAACTGACCGATAGCTGGCAGTGGTCGCATGAAGTGTTACTGGAGCTTGATAATCGTCGAGATTGGAAGGTTGAGCTGGTTAAAAGTGCTCATAATGGGTTACTCGACGCGTTAATGCTGAGTTACCGTAACTTGATCCGCTTTGCTCGCCGTAACAACATTACTTCGGCAATTAGTCCTGAAGATATCAGTATTTTGGCGCGTAAGCTGTATGCAGCCTTTGAGGTGCTACCGGGTAAAGTGACCTTGCTAAACCCACAGCTCTCCCCTGATTTGCACGAGGAAGATCTCACGCTTATCCAAGTGCCTGCGGGGCGAACAAATACTGCTGGTTGGTATCTGTATAAACAGTCTTTAGATCCGATAGCAATCCTCGGTCGTACGCCGCTAGAGCATAACCGCTACCTGAGTAAACTCGTGGCATGGGCATACTTCAATGGGTTGCTGACTGAATCGACATGTTTGCATTCCGTAGTACGTGACTCAGCGCTCGACATTGATAAGTTGTATCAGTTGGTGAGTGATATTCGCAATACGTTCCCGATCAGGCGTCCACAACCGAGCTTGCAGGCATTATCGAGCCCGTGTGAGATCCGCCAACTCGGTTTGTTTGTGAACCTTGAAAGCGATCCAACCACGGAACTAAAAAACCGTTCAGTTCGGTTTGATTTTAAAAACACGGATATTTTTAGCTATGGCCCAGAGCAAGCATGCTTAGTGGGAAGTGTGGATTTGGTGTATCGCAATTCGTGGAATGAAGTACGTACGCTGAATTTTACCGGTGAAAATGCGATGCTCGATGCGCTGAAAACCGTACTTGGCAAAATGCACCAAGACGCCCTGCCGCCAGAGTCAGTTGATGTATTCTGTTACAGCAAGCACATGCGAGGCTTGATCCGTAATTTAGTCTATCAACTGGTGGCTGAATGTATTGAAATGCGCTTGAAACCCGTTGAGCAAGAAAAGCGCCGTCGTTTCAAAGCTATCCGTATTGGTAAACAAACCCATGGGTTATTCTTTGAGCGCCGTGGTGTTTCAGTGCAGAAACTTGAAAATTCGGTGGATTTTTACAGCTGTATTTCAAGTAATAAGCTCATGGGATCGGCTAATCTGGTGATGGGGAAAACCGATGAACCACACCCACCTGAAATTGTTGATTCTTATGCCAGTGAAGGTTTAATTCAGTTTTTCTTTGAAGACTGCGATGAAGGGTTCAACATTTATATTTTGGACGAAACCAATCGCATTGAAGTTTATCGCCAGTGCAATGGTGATAAGGATGAGATGGTACATGGGGTAAACCGCTTTTACACCTCAGCTCAGGATCGCTTTAGTTATAGCGCTAATTTTATCAATTTTAACCTGCCACAGTTTTACGATATTGTGTATAACGACCGTGGTGAGGCACAAGTACTACCATACAAGAGTGGTCAGAAAATCCCGCGACGACCGGCGGCAGAAGCCGCCACCGCAATGATGGGCTTGTCGTCGCGTTAATGACTCCGGTAGGCTATGACCAGTCTACCGCTTCTTCTGCATGCAGTGAGCATTCTTGTTTTACCAGTGAAATCAGCTCTTCACCACTGCGTGTACAGTGCCATTCCCCTTCTTTAAATTTAAAGTGATAACCGCCAGATTTAGACGCAAGCCAGATTTCATGTAGTGGCTCTTGGCGGTTAATTACGATTTGACTGCGGTTCTCAAATTCAAGTGTTAGTACGTTGCCTGTGGTCTCATAGTCGATGTCGACACCTGACTCATCAATGCCTTCTTCGATGCTCATTAGCACTTCATCGGCTAACTTATGAAATTCTGTATCATTCATCCCATTACGTCCTATTGCTTTTCCTAGTGTTGGTGCGATTATAGAGGGCATTGAAATGATAATCACTGGCTTTCAAAATGCACAAAGGTTTATTAGCAATTTTCGTACTGAGTGTTCTTGCCCTGACCGGCTGTGGTCAGAGTGGGCCGTTATATATGCCTGATGATTCAGAGCAACAGCAACAACAATAAGCGTTGATACAGGGAAGAGACTACATTGGATTACTTTAATTACCAGCAAGATGGTCAGCTTTGGGCTGAAGATACTCAACTGACTGAACTTGCAGAGCGTTTCGGCACGCCACTTTATGTTTATTCACGTGCGACGCTAGAGCGCCACTGGAATGCCTTTGACCAAGCGGTGGCGAACCACCCGCACTTGATTTGCTATGCGGTGAAGGCCAACTCAAATATTGGCGTACTGAATGTGCTGGCTCGCCTGGGCTCGGGTTTCGATATCGTTTCTGGTGGTGAACTAGAGCGCGTGATCGCCGCTGGCGGTGAACCATCAAAGGTGGTTTTCTCCGGGGTGGGGAAAACGGCCGCAGAAATGAAACGGGCGCTGGAGCTAGGGATAAAATGCTTCAATGTAGAATCAGAGCCTGAGCTTGAACGTTTAAATCAGGTTGCTAGCGAGTTGGGCAAAGTGGCTCCGGTGTCTTTGCGGATCAATCCTGACGTAGATGCCCAGACGCACCCATATATTTCGACAGGCTTGCGTGACAATAAATTTGGTATTGCATTCGAGCGTGCGCCTGAGGTTTATCGTCTTGCGCAGCGTTTGCCAAACTTAAAAGTGACGGGCATGGACTGTCATATTGGCTCGCAACTGACAGCAATCGACCCTTTTATCGATGCCACAGACCGCTTGCTCGCCTTGATTGATACGTTAAAAGCGGAAGGGATTAAGATTGATCACCTTGACGTCGGTGGTGGCCTAGGGGTGACTTATAGCGATGAGCGACCGCCTGAACCGTCTGATTATGCAAAAGCGTTACTGGCGCGGTTGACTGAGCACGCTGATCTTGAATTGATTTTTGAACCGGGTCGTGCGATTGCCGCTAACGCGGGCGTGATGTTGACGCGCGTTGAGTACCTAAAGCATACCGAGTATAAAAACTTCGCCATTGTTGATGCCGCGATGAATGATCTGATCCGCCCGACGCTATATCAAGCTTGGCAAGCGATCGTGCCCGTTATACCTCGTGAAGGTCGTGCTAAGTTATATGATTTTGTTGGGCCGATTTGTGAAACTGGCGACTTTATTGGTAAAGATCGCGAGTTATGCCTTGAGCCGGGTGATTTGTTGGCGGTACGTTCAGCGGGCGCCTATGGTTTCGTTATGTCCTCAAATTACAATACTCGAGGAAGAGCCGCAGAAATCATGGTCGATGGCCCGAAAGCCCACGTAGTACGTGAGCGTGAGGAGTTGGCGCAGTTATGGCAGTCTGAGCATTTGTTGCCAGAATAACGATAAGGAACATCATGCAGGTTAACTTTTCAAAAATGCATGGTCTGGGCAATGACTTTATGGTGGTCGATTGCGTAACCCAGAATGTCTTTTTTTCGCCGGATTGTATCCGGCGATTAGCGGATCGTAACCGTGGGGTTGGCTTCGATCAGTTATTGGTCGTTGAACCACCGTACGATCCTGAAACCGACTTTCATTACCGTATTTTTAATGCCGATGGTAGTGAAGTTGAGCAGTGTGGCAATGGAGCCCGCTGTTTCGCCCGCTTTGTCTGGATGAAGGGGCTAACCAATAAGTATCACATTTCGGTTAGTACCAAAGCCGGTAAGATGATGCTGAAGCTTGAGAACGATAATCAGGTCACTGTGAATATGGGTGTGCCTATTTTTGAGCCAAGCAAGATACCGTTTCGAGCGAAACAAACGGAAAAAACCTATTTGTTACGTGTTGGCGATAAAACGCTGTTTTGTGGTGCGGCCAGCATGGGCAATCCGCACTGTGTTACCGTGGTCGATGATGTATTGACAGCAGATGTCGATACATTAGGTCCATTACTTGAGTCTCATGAGCGCTTTCCTGAACGAGTGAACGCAGGGTTTATGCAAGTATGTAGCCCTAGTGAAGTTAACCTTCGTGTGTATGAGCGTGGTGCAGGTGAAACACAAGCCTGTGGCAGTGGCGCATGTGCGGCAGTTGCGATTGGCCGAATACAAGGTTTATTAGATGAAAATGTAAAGGTCTCTCTTCCTGGTGGCGACCTGCATATTCGCTGGCAAGGTGAAGGGCAACCGTTGTATATGACAGGGCCTGTCGCCCATGTCTTTGATGGACAAATTGTATTATGACCGATGTATACCAGTTTGATGAGCTGTCGCCAGCCCCTCAAACTGAGTTAACAGAGCAGGAAGTGGCAAACTTCCTGCAGGCTACCCCTGACTTCTTTATCCGACATCCTGATCTGCTAACGCGTATTCAGGTTCACCATACCGATCGTGGTGTGGTGTCGTTGGTTGATATCCAACTTGAACGGTTGCGCGATCAGGTGACGGAGTTAGAAGGTAAGATGGCTGACTTGGTTGGGGCCGCGGCTAAAAATAGTCAGTTATTTGATGTTTTTTCACAGGCACAGCAGCAGCTTTTTCAAACTCATAATATCTATCAAGCATTGCTGGTGTTAGATGATCTTGCCATGAAGCTTGAGCTGGATGTTAGCTTACGCCTGTTTGATAGCCTTGATGAACAACTATTGCTTGATAGGCGTGAATTTGAAGGGCTTCGCCGTTCTCGCTTGGTGTCGCGGCCCGTTTATTTAGGTCGACTACGTAAGCAAGAAAGTGACCTGCTCTTTGAGCAGCCGCCGCACTTAGGATCATTTGTTGTGCTCCCTCTTGGGGGGAGTGAGCGTCCGATTGGTGTCTTGAGCTTTGCCTGTGCTGATGGGGGACATTTCCAGCCAGAAATGGATACCCTGTTTGTTGAACAACTGGCATTAGTGTTGACACGATTGATACATCATTGGGAATATTCTCGCGAGGTTATTGAGTGAGTTTACCTAAAGATCTGGAAAAGCCGCTCGAGCGTTTTTATGAGTATTTACGTAGTGAGCGAGAGCTCAGCTTGCATACTCAACAGAACTATAAGCGCCAGCTCACGACAATGGCTGAGCAACTGGTCGATTTAGGTGTGGCTGACTGGAAACTTGTTGATGCTGGCTGGGTACGACAGCTCGCCAGTAAGGGGAAGCGCGATGGACTTAAAGCGAGCAGCCTGTCAATGCGCCTTTCTGCTTTACGTAGCTTTCTCGATTATTTGGTGTCACAGGGCTTTCTTAAGGCCAATCCGGCAAAAGGGGTCTCTGCACCACGTAAAGCGCGGCCATTACCTAAAAACTTGGATGTTGATGAAATGGATCAGCTACTGAGTGTTGATGGTGATGATCCGCTGTCTATTCGTGATCGGGCAATGATGGAGCTGATGTACGGCGCCGGTTTGCGTCTGTCTGAATTAGTTAACCTCGACGTGAAAGATATCAGCCTACGTAAAGGCGATATTCGTGTGATTGGTAAGGGTGACAAAGAGCGTATTGCGCCGTTTGCTGGCCTTGCCCGTGAGTGGGTTGGGCATTGGTTGAAAGTGCGAGGGCAGCTTGCCTCGCCAGGTGAATCCGGATTATTTGTGTCGAAGCTCGGCCAACGCATTTCAAATCGGAACGTACAAAAACGAATGGCGGAATGGGGGCAGAAACAGGCTGTATCTAGCCATATCAATCCGCACAAATTACGCCATAGTTTTGCAACTCATATGCTGGAATCGTCTGGTGACTTGCGGGCTGTTCAGGAGCTGCTCGGTCATGCGAATCTTTCTACCACCCAAATTTATACCCACTTGGACTTTCAACACTTGGCAAAGGTGTATGATGATGCTCACCCTCGCGCGAAGCGGAAATAGTCGCGAGTACTTGCTCACCTTTTAAGTTTTAAAATCACTGGAGTTATTGGCCTGTCATGCAGTTTTATCGCAATGTTTCACTCCCTAAAGCGTTAACTTTTGATCTTGATGATACCCTCTATGACAACCGGCCAGTGATCCGGCGTGCCGAACAAGCGATGCATGATTGGCTTGCAGCGAATCACCCTGCGACGACAGGTATTGGACGTGAGCACTGGCTGGCGCTGAAGCGGCAACTGGCAGAGGCTGACCCAATGTTGCGCCATGATGTGACGTTATGGCGCTACGAACTGATCAAAATTGGATTGATGCAGCTTGGCTATTCGCTAATACAAGCAGAGTGCGCAGCCCGTCAAGGGGTTGATGTTGTACTTGAAGTGCGCAACCAAGTCGATGTACCGGAAGAAACACACCGAGTGCTCGGTTTGTTGGCGGAAAAAAGGCCTTTGGTTGCAATCACGAACGGCAATGTTGATATTAATAAAATTGGGCTTGGACAATATTTTGATGCGGTATTAATGGCTGGGCACGATGGCCTTGCGAAACCAGAGCCAATTTTATTCGCGAAAGCAGCCACGTTCCTTAAGGTTGCCCCGCAAGATATCTTACATGTTGGCGACCACCTTGTGACAGATGTTGGCGGTGCAAAAATTAATGGTTTTCAGGCGTGCTGGTTTAATGACAGCCAACGTCAACTATGTAATGAGCCTCGAGCAAAATGGTTACCTGATCTCGAAATTAACCAGCTATCGCAGCTATTAAGTTTGTTTTAGCGGCTTAAAAGACAGTTTGCTTATCGTAAAAGGACAGCCATGGCTGTTCTTTTTTGTGCCATGTATTTAACTAATGGCTATTCCAATAAGCTTTGCTTGGGCTCATTGCTGATCAGGCGGTCGAGAGAAATCATACCGGCGCCCCAGAAGACATTCACCAGCATCATCATTCCCCACAACTGGTGATCATAGAAGCCTTTTTCCCATAACAACGGGTAAGAGGCCACCGCAATAATGTTGAACACGAACAGTGCGAGTGCCATTGGCCGGGTAAACAAACCAAGGGCAAGGAATACCGGCAATATTAGCTCGGCGGCTGTGCCCGAATACGCGGCAAACTGCCAAGGAATAATAGGCACTTGGTATTCATACTCGAATAAATAGAGGGTGCTATCCCAGCTGGAATACTTAACCATCCCCGATTTGAAAAAGACCCATGCCACCCACAGGCGGGTAAAAAGTAATAGCAGTGGAATGAGAGGATCGGTGATCCGCTGGGCGATATTGTCTATTTGTTTGAAAAAATTCAGCATGCTCATTCTCCCTCGGGCAAGCCGTAGATATCGGCAAAAACGTGTTGTTGGATCAGCTCACCTAACAGAGCCAGCATAGGTGCTGTCGCATTGGCTAAGCATTGATGTTGCTGACTAAGGTGGATCAACGATATTGCATTTGTCGTAGTACTGATGACATGTACCTGATCGGCGCGGTGTTGAATAATGGCCGACTCAGGCTGGGTTAGGTCAATTTCTTCAATGTTATTATTGGTGATCATCTGCCAGAGACTCGCCACAGGATAGGCAGAGTTCAGGCATAGCGTTGATTTTTCGACAACCAATCTTAGGGTTGGTAGGTTTTCTTCTGTGATGCGTGCAAGCTTCTCTAGAGGAAAGCTCGGTGTTGCTGGTGGTAATTGACTGACGCTATCCACAGCCCACTCTAAACGCGCTAAGTCGGCTAAGTATGGCACCGCTTGAAGTAATTCTGGCTGGCTCTCTATGGTGATGGCAAAGCCATCGCCATAATCACTTACGTCGCCCTGGCAAAGCGGTACGGTGAGCACATGCTGGCGAGCCAGTTGGCTAAAGCATTCTTCACCGACAACAGCTTGAACGCAGGGATAGGTAACCTCCAACACTTCAGACAAGCTAATAATGAAGTTATTACGATAAACTTGGATCAGCTGCTCTGCTGGAAAGCGGCCATCACTCACATATGATATCGCCTGATTAGACTGGTAGTGCAATGCCTGTGCAAAGCCTTGCTGAAGTTGCTGTAGTGAGCTAGGAGATTGTTTGCCCATTGTGCGCCTCCTGCTCAATGATTAGCTCAGCCTTACGGGCCTCGCCCAATAAAATGGGTAGCTCAGGTATATCGAGATCCCACTCGATAAGTGTTGGGACTGCACCATGCTGTTTAACCCAGCGACGGTACAACTGCCACACTGGTTCACTGACTGGTTGGCTATGTGTATCAATCCATATCTCACCACCATCCACTTGCTTGATGGTAAAGCCAGCTAAATGAATTTCTTTTACGGCATTTGGGTCGAGGGCGGCAATGTATTTGTCGCAGTCAAAACCATGATTGAAGCCGCTGACATAAATATTGTTCAAATCTAGCAGTAAACCGCAATCGGTGCGTTGTTGAACTTGATGTAAAAACTCCCACTCCGGGATCGTGGAGTGATTAAAGCTCAGGTAGCTGGAAGGGTTTTCAATCAGCATTTGT
This sequence comes from Photobacterium makurazakiensis, assembly GCF_050336715.1. Taxonomy (NCBI): domain Bacteria; kingdom Pseudomonadati; phylum Pseudomonadota; class Gammaproteobacteria; order Vibrionales; family Vibrionaceae; genus Photobacterium; species Photobacterium makurazakiensis. Next base: position 62,840 of record NZ_JAKJSJ010000024.1, on the reverse strand, counting down.
CTGCCGAGGTAGTCCTGTACTTGCATTACCTTGTGGCAAAACACATCGAGGGCCTCTTCGGTATATGGCAACGGCAGCAAGTCATTGAAAAATTGTCCGTCAATTGAACTCCAGCTCAGATGATCAGAGACAGCGATAGGCTGTATTTCATCGATGAGTTGCTTTAGTTGCATCAGGTGTCGAGGGTCTAAGGGATCCGTTGAACCCAGCGATAAACCAATGCCATGGCAACTGATGGGGTAATGCTTGGCAAGCTCTCTGAGTTGTTGGCGGGCGGTTGAGGTTGAAGAAAAATAGTTTTCACTATGAATTTCCAACCAGCCAGCCGTAGGTTGCTCAGCTAACATCTGTTGGATGTGGGGGGGGCGAAGCCCCACCCCAACTATCCTATTGGGCGCAAGCCTGCTCAATTACTTAGCCTCACCAGAGCTACCATTTAGGCGGTCACATAGGCCTTTAGGTACCATGATGAAGGCGTCTTTCTGGCCATCAACCTTGGATGTACCAGCACATGAACTGGTTTTGGTTGCACAGTCATTTTTCCCTGCTTTTGCTACGCCATAGCATTTCTCTTTCGCATCGGCAGCAACAGCGGTTGTTGTCGTTAAGGCAGTACCTGCCAGTGCCAGTAAACCAGAAACAGCAGTAGCAACGGCAATGTTAGACTTTTTCATAAAACTTCCTTTGTGTGGGGTATGAGCTGACTAATAGGTTAATTGGAGTGACTTAAGATGAGCTGCTTGAGCTACCGTTTAGACGATCACATAGGCCTTTGGGAACCATGATGAAAGCATCTTTTTGGCCATCAACCTTGGATGTACCAGCACATGAACTGGTTTTGGTTGCACAGTCATTTTTCCCCGCTTTTGCTACGCCATAGCATTTTTCTTTTGCGTCAGCAGCAACGGCTGTCGTTGTGGTTACTGCAGTACCTGCAAGAGCGAGTAGGCCGGTTACTGCGGTAGCAAGTGCGATATTTTTTGTCTTATTCATGATCATTCCTCTTTTAATACGCTGACTGTTGCAAATAAGGAGCAACATTTCCTTTTCGCTATCTGGCACCTTGTTGGTGCTCTCGAAACATAAGAAAGGGCGAGTAGGATTTTTATTTCACACTTTCTTAGGTTTTTTTACTTTTAATTAACAAATGCAATTCAAATGATAGAACAAATTTATTTGTCAGTAGATTTATAAGGTGAAAAATTAACCAATTGAAAGCATGTCAGGCTATTGATAACTATGTGAATAAGCAGCTGATCGCGACCGAGATATAGGCTTCATCTCGCATCTGACGCGAGTTTGTGGTTATAATCGATACCATTGTATAAATAACCAGTAGATAGCGATGGACGTTTCACTCCTGTTAGATGGCCTTAATGACAAGCAACGAGAGGCGGTGGCTGCGCCGTTGGGAAATCACCTAGTTCTAGCGGGAGCTGGAAGTGGCAAGACACGCGTCTTGGTGCATCGTATTGCTTGGTTGATGACGATTGAGCAGGCGTCGCCTTATTCAATTATGTCGGTGACGTTTACCAACAAAGCAGCAGCAGAAATGCGTGGTCGAATCAATGAACTGATGCACGGCTCATCCGCAGGCATGTGGAATGGTACCTTCCATGGTTTATGTCACCGTATGCTACGCGCCCATTACCTTGATGCGAAACTGCCTGAAGATTTCAATATTCTCGATTCCGATGATCAAATGCGTTTGTTACGCCGCTTGATCAAAGCGCAAAACCTTGATGAAAAGCAATGGCCTGCACGCCAGGCGGTGTGGTATATCAACGGTAAGAAAGATGAGGGTTTGCGCCCGCAGCACATCGACACTTTTAATGATCCTGTTGAGCAAACTTGGTTGCGTCTTTATACCGCTTACCAAGAAGCCTGTGATCGTGCCGGCTTGGTCGATTTTGCTGAGTTACTCCTTCGTGCTTTCGAGCTATTAAAAAGCAGCAAGCATATTCGGGAGCATTACCAAGCACGGTTTAAACATATCTTGGTCGACGAATTTCAAGATACCAACAACATTCAGTTTGCTTGGTTGCGTATGATGGCGGGACCTGACTGTAACGTTATGATCGTGGGGGATGATGACCAATCTATTTACGGTTGGCGTGGAGCAAAGGTAGAGAATATCCAACGCTTCCTCAATGACTTCAAAGATGCCTCTTCCATCTTTCTTGAGCAGAACTATCGTTCGACCGGCAATATCCTGAAAGCGGCCAATGAACTGATCGCCAACAACAATGAGCGCATGGGTAAGAACCTATGGACTGATGGCGCAGAAGGTGAGTTGATTTCAATTTATTCGGCGTTTAATGAGTTGGATGAAGCGCGTTTTGTTGTTGGAAAAATCAAAGAGTGGCGCGACAAAGGCGGGGCGTTAAGTGATTCGGCGATGTTGTACCGTAGTAATGCCCAATCACGCGTGTTGGAAGAGGCGTTAATTCAAGAGGGAATGCCATACCGTATTTATGGTGGCATGCGCTTCTTCGAACGTCAGGAAATCAAAGATTCACTGTCTTATATGCGTTTGATTGCTAATCGTAACGATGATGCTTCGTTTGAACGGGTTGTGAATACGCCAACACGAGGTATGGGGGATCGTACGCTAGACACCATTCGTATGGCTGCCCGTGATCGTGGTGCCACGATGTGGCAAGCCAGTATTGCCTTGCTGGAAGAGCAAGTATTAGCTGGCCGAGCGGCTAACTCATTACGTCGCTTTATTGAATTGATCAATGCGCTTGAGGATGACACCCGTGATTTGCCGTTGTATCAGCAAACGGATGAAGTGATCCGCAATTCTGGCCTGCGAAGCATGTATGAGCAGGAAAAAGGCGAGAAAGCGCAAGCCCGAGTCGAAAACTTGGAAGAACTGGTGACGGCAACTCGCCAGTTCGAAGTACCGGAAGAAGCGGAAGAAATGAGCCCGCTATCGGCCTTCTTGTCGCATGCCGCCTTAGAGGCCGGAGAAGGTCAAGCCGATGAATTTCAAGACGCAGTGCAACTGATGACGATGCACAGTGCTAAAGGTTTGGAATTCCCAATGGTGTTTATGGTCGGGGTTGAAGAAGGGATGTTCCCTAGCTCACGTACCACCGAAGAAGTCGGTCGTTTGGAAGAAGAGCGCCGTCTGTGTTACGTGGGGATGACCCGTGCGATGCAGAAGCTATACATTTCTTACGCTGAGATGCGCCGCTTATACGGTAAAGATAACTTCCATAAACCGTCACGCTTTATTCGTGAAATTCCAGAACAGCATGTTGAAGAAGTGCGGATGAAGGCGAAAGTGTCTCGCCCAGCCAGCAGTGGCCGCTTTAGCCAAACACAGGTGAATGACAACTTCAATCAAACCGGATTTAGCTTGGGTCAACGTGTCCAACATCCGAAGTTTGGTGAGGGTACCATCATTAACTTTGAAGGTAGCGGCGCACAAAGCCGAGTACAGGTTGCATTCAATGGTGAGGGTATCAAGTGGTTGGTTACTCAATACGCCAAGCTTGATCCGATGTAACAGCGGTCAATGAACCCATAACCCATAACCAATAACCAATAACCAATAACAAATAACAAGCCCGTGAGTCGCTTTGCTCACGGGCTTGTTTTTTATATGTGCCTTTGGCTCATTAAGGCTTACTGCGTGGTCTTAGTGGGCGATTACTTTTCCTTCCCGACGGGGATCGGCAGCACCTTTCAATGATTTTCCGTCCATGCTGATCGCCTGCACACCAGAGTTCAGCGGTTTGATCTGGGTGTTAAAGCCTAGTGCTTCCAATTTTGGCGCCCATTCTTCAGCGGTCGTGCCTTGTTCGAGCTCAAAGCTGCCAAAGCGATTATTCATATTCGGCAGGTTGATCGCTTGTTGTAAGTCCAAGTTCCAGTCGAGGTAGCCAACCAGTGTCTTTGCGACATAGCCGATGATCTGGCTGCCGCCGGGTGAGCCAATTGCGAGATAGGGTTTATTCTCTTTCATTACGATAGTCGGTGCCATCGATGAACGCGGGCGCTTACCTGGTTCAATACGGTTGGCAATAGGCAGGCCGTTATTGTGGCTGCGAAAAGAGAAGTCCGTTAGTTCATTGTTGAGTAAAAAGCCGCGTACCATTAAACGAGAACCAAAACCGTTTTCGATAGTGGTGGTGATAGAAATAACGTTGCGATCTCTATCAACAATCGAAAAATGGCTGGTGGAAGGGAGCTCTATCGATTCATCCATCGCGAAGCGCATGGCATGTTGCCAAGCGGGTTGGCCTGCAGAAACCGTGGTGAGTGCCTTGTCGGTATTTAACAGTGTTGCGCGTTGTTCTATATAATCGTTAGCCAACAAGCCCTCTGTTGGCATCGGGACATAATCGCTATCTGCCATATAGTGGCCACGATCAGCAAACGCAAGGCGCGATGCATCGCCCAGTAAACGCCAGCTATCTGGGTTGTTTGGTCCCATTTCAGCAAGTGGATAATGGTTGAGCATGCCCATAATTTGCCCGAGGGTGAGGGCGCCAGAGCTTGGTGGCCCCATGCCGCAGACCTCATACTTTCGATAAGGCGCACATACCGCAGGCCGTTCTTTGACTTGGTAGATGGCGAGATCCATCGCACTCAATACCCCGGGGTTATCAGGTGCTTTTCGCACGGTATTAACGATGTCTTTGGCGATGTCACCGGTATAAAACGCACTGGCACCTCGTTCGGCGATCCGGCTCAGTGTATCGGCATACTCAGGGTTTTTAAGCTGTTGGCCTGCTTGAATAGGAGCGCCATCAGCATTGAAGAAGTAGCTGCGCGTTGCGCTGAAACGCTGGAGGTGCTCTTGATCCTGCTTAACTAACTCTGCTAAGCGCGGACTCACGGTGAACCCCTCCTTGGCAAGCGCGATGGCGGGTTCGAATAACTTACGCCAAGCGAGTTTGCCGTGACGTTGATGGGTATGCCACATCAATCGAACCGTACCCGGAGTGCCAACCGATCGGCCGCCAACAACGGCATCAAAAAAGTTAAGCGGTTCGCCTTTTTTATCTTGAAACAGTAAGGGAGTGACAGCAAGAGGGGCTGTTTCTCGACCATCAAATGTCGTAAGCGCCTTCTTTTTATTGTCCCAGTAAACTAAAAATGCCCCACCGCCAATGCCTGATGATTGGGGTTCGGTTAACCCGAGGACAAGCTGTACTGCCACCATGGCATCAATGGCGTTACCACCTTGGCGGAGAATTTCTGCACCAGCTTCACTGGCATAGGGGTTGGCAGATGCCACCATCCACTCTTTACCTGTGACAAGTTCCTGCTGGTTGAGTCCAGTTGCGGCCTCTGGCGCGAGTTGATCTGCCGCTTGTTGTGATTCTGACTGTGAGTCTAGTTGTGAAAGTTCGGCAATGGCAGGAAAAGCAAATAGGGAGCAGGCCAGAACGGTGTTCCGGCCAATATGATTCCATTCCATGTGTTGTCCTTGGGATACCTAATGTTGGGTGATCACTAGCCTAAGAGTGGAATGAAATTGTGTCTAATTATTGGGTGTTTTTTGTGCTCTGAGTCAACTCTCGCTTTGATAATAGTGACTTTTAGCTTTAGCCATGCAGTACAAGGTTACCCAAAATTAGGCTACCAATGGTGGCGAAGAGCAGGCCGCAGGTTGCGTCTATCGCGGGTGTCCAACGTTGCAGTTTTTGTTGCAAGCGTTCACCGGTTAACAGCCAAGCCAGCATGGCAAACCACAAGAAAGATGATAGCCAAAGTAGCCCGATAGCCGAGGCTTTTCCGCTTATCGACATGCCTGCAGGCACCAGTGTTGAGAGCAAGCTAATGAAAAAGACAAAGGCCTTCGGATTCAAAATATTGGTGGTGAACCCCTTGAGCAATGCTTGCTTGCGGCTAGCGATTACGTGCTTGGCTGGTTCACTGTCAGCTACGTGAGGCTGTTGGGGATGGCAGCGTTGTTGCCAATGTTGCCATGTACCTTTTAGGGCACCAATACCGAGCCATAACAGGTAGCAGCCACCTGCGGCTTGCAAGATAGAAAACAGTACTGGCTGCTGTTGGATCAACAGACTGGCGCCGGTCAGGCTGAGAATCGAATGCAATAAGATCCCGAGCGATAAGCCAAGGGCAATCATCATTCCTGTCTTGCGTCCATAGAGACCGGCATTTTGTACCACGAGGGCAAAATCAGGCCCTGGACTCATTAGGGCAATGACATGGACGGTCAGTAATGTCAGAAGGGGAGTGATTTCGTTCATGGTTCTACTTTTTCTACTGGGGGGAATAACGGGCTAGGATGCCTGAGTTGAGGTGGGGATGCTTGTAAAAAATTAATAGTCAGTGGGTTATTTTATTTCTGACGGCGCCACGCCGAATGCTTGTTGAAATGCCCGAGTAAAATGTGCCTGATCGTAAAAGCCGACATGATAGGCAACATCGGTGCCAGTACACCCTGATTTTAACAAGGCCATAGCCTGCTCAAGTCGAAGCCTTGCCAGCCAAGCATAGGGAGTCATCCCTGTTGCCTTTTTAAACTGGCGTAACAGTTGAGATGGGCTGAGATCACATAGGGCAGCTAAGTGGTCGAGATTGATTTTTTGGTCGAGGTTTGCCATAAGATAGTCGCGAAGTTGGCCGAGATCTTTATTGCCAAGAGCAACAACTTGCTGCGGGCGGATCTGGCTGTAACGGCCGATGAGTTGAGAAAAGTACTCGATCGGCATGCAGTCTTTGGCAAGTTGGGGATAGAGAGGATCGCTCAGTAATGTATGTAACTGGCTGAGCTGAGTAAACAGCGGCTTGTCAGTCACATTATGCTGAGGGAAAAAGACTTGGCTGTTTATTGAAAGCTCTTCGGCCTGATGGTCGAGCCAAGCTGGCGTTATGCTGAAGACTTTTACGGTATAGCCCTGCCGCTCGGGCTGACCATCGTGAATTTCACCGGGAGGCATGATCACAAGCTGGCCTGCGCCCGCATGGTGGCTTGCACCATTGAAATAATATTGTTGTTGCCCTGACGTTATTAATCCCAGATGGTAATCGAGATGGTAGTGCCGTTTGAAGTTAAAGCTTTGGTAATGGGCGTCAATTAGGTTGATGTCATCGATGCCGGATTTACGATGGCTGATTGTATTCATCCTGATCCCCGGGATAGACAGGTGCCGATGGTGCTGAGCACGGGTAAATTGAAGCGAGATGATGAGTAGAACATAACGGATGAGGAGCGACTTGTAAAAAAATGACAGGCCGCTCCAATGTTCGGAGCTAGCTTACGCGAGCTTCACGCTTATTTTTACGGTGGCCTTTGAAGCCATCAATACTAAACAGTACCAGTGCCGCCCAAATAAATGCAAAGGTATAGCCTTTATCAGAGGTAAAGCTTTCATCATAAATGGTAACCGCAAGCAAAAACATAAGGCTTGGGCCAATGTATTGGAAGAAACCAAGAGTGGATAACCGAAGCTTGGTCGCCGCACCTGTAAAGCAAAGTAGTGGTACAGTTGTGACGATCCCTGCCGCGATTAGCAAGAGGTTAGTCGACATTGGGTTTGTCGCCCAATTGGCGGTTGGGCTGTCTGCGATAAACAACACATAAATAGCGGCCACTGGCAGCAAAATACAGGTTTCCATAAAGAGACCGGTGACAGCATCCAGATTGATCTTCTTGCGCAGTAGGCCATAAAGACCAAAACTGGAGGCTAATGCGAGTGCGATAATGGGTAACGAACCAAACTGGATTAATTGCACCGCGACACCGCAACCAGCTAATGCGACAGCCACCCACTGTAGTGGGCGTAATCTTTCCCCGAGAAACAATAGGCCAAGGACAACATTAAACAAAGGGTTGATGTAATAGCCTAAACTGGCATCAAGCATATAGTTATTGTTGACTGCCCAAATAAAAATCAGCCAGTTAGTACCGACTAAAAGCGAAGTGACTGTCAGCATGAGTAGCACTTTGGGTTTGTTTAATATCGCCCTTACGTTGCCCCACTTTTTACTGACCATAATCATGATAGTCAGAAAAAAGAATGACCATATCACGCGGTTACTCAATATTTCAAAAGCACTAACATGTTGAAGCGATTTGAAATAAATAGGGGCAATACCCCACAAAGTATATGCAGCCAACGCGAGAATCACGCCGCGTTGGGTTTGTTTGCTTTGTTCGTCCATTGGTACCTAAGCTGTTATGCAAGATGGGGGAGAATGAAGTGAAGCCGTGAACCTGCTCACTATGCAGGGGCAGTATAAATCGTGTTCGATCCCAATACTATTGTCTTTTTACTCATCATTTAGAGCCAGCAACCGCTGGCCTTCGACGACCGCAAGCGTTCCCATTGGTGATCTGATTGTTATAGAATAGCCAGCCTTATGGATTCCCATGCTTTCGTTCTTTGATTGCTTAGGGGGAAATACATCTAGCCAAAGAGTTGAATTATGCCAACCAGTGATGCATGCCAGTTAGAAAGCCCAATCGCCAGTGAACAGGTATTGCAGGATGTGTTTGGTTATCAGACATTTAGACTTGGCCAGCAGTCAGTTATCGATGCTGTGGCTGAAGGGCAAGATTGTTTGGTGATAATGCCGACAGGGGGAGGCAAGTCGCTGTGCTACCAGATCCCGGCTTTGCTACGTGATGGTTTAACCCTGGTGGTCTCGCCGCTGATTTCCCTCATGAAAGATCAGGTTGATCAATTATTGGCAAATGGCGTTGCTGCCGGTTGTATTAATTCGACTATGTCACGGGATGAAGTACTCGCCACGTTTCAGGCGATGGAGCAAGGGCAGATCAAGCTCGTCTATGTGTCACCAGAGCGTGTCATGGGGCGTGATTTTATGGATCGCCTATTATCGATGCCACTGAGTTTACTGGCCGTCGATGAAGCTCACTGTATTTCACAGTGGGGTCATGACTTTCGGCCTGAATATGCGGCTCTAGGTTCGCTTAAGCAGCATTTCCCTAATTTACCGGTGATGGCATTAACCGCAACAGCTGATGAAACCACTCGACACGATATCATCAACCGCTTGGCGTTGGTTGATCATTACGAGCACCTAGGCAGCTTTGACCGGCCCAATATCCGCTATACCTTGCAAGAAAAATATAAACCGATGGCGCAGCTAAACCGCTATTTGTCAGCGATGCATGGTCAGTGCGGTATCGTGTATTGCAATAGTCGTAAGCGGGTTGAGCAAATAACGGAAAGCCTGTGCAAAAGCGGGATCCGCGCTGCGGCTTACCATGCAGGCCTTGAGCATGATGAAAGAGCGCGAGTGCAAGAAGGCTTTCAGCGCGATGATATTCATATCGTGGTGGCCACAGTCGCCTTTGGCATGGGGATCAACAAACCCAATGTGCGTTTTGTTGTGCACTATGACATTCCGCGCAACATTGAATCTTATTATCAGGAAACGGGGCGAGCCGGGCGTGATGGTTTACCCGCTGAAGCCGTGATGCTTTATGACCCATCAGATCTAGCATGGCTAAGGCGTTGCCTTGATGAAAAAGAAGAGGGCGCGCAGAAGCAGATAGAAAGCCATAAGCTGAATGCGATGGGGGCCTTTGCTGAAGCACAGACGTGTCGCCGTCAGGTACTCTTAAATTATTTTGGTGAGCACCGCGATGAGCCATGTGGCAACTGTGATATCTGCCTCGATCCACCGAAGCGTTTTGAAGCATTGGAAGTTTCGCAAAAAGCGTTATCGTGTGTTTATCGAGTGAATCAAAATTTTGGTATTAACCATGTGGTTGAAGTACTACGCGGGATGCAAAATCAGCGCGTGCGTGAATATGGGCATGATCAGTTGACAACATATGGCATTGGTCGCGAACACAGCCATGAGTTTTGGGTGAGTATTTTACGTCAGCTTATTCATCGCGGCTTTTTGACGCAAAGTATCGTGCGTAGCTCTACCTTGCAGTTGACGGAAAAAGCGAGAGCGATCTTACGCGGTGAGCAAAGTTTAGAGCTCGCCGTTCCTCGGTTAGATATAACGGCTCGAAGTGCTAAAAACGATAAACTGGCAAACCGCCAGTATGATAAGAAGTTGTTTGCTAAATTACGTAAGCTACGTAAAGCCATTGCTGATGAAGAAGACTTGCCACCTTACGTCGTATTTAATGATGCGAGTTTAATGGAAATGGCGGAGTCACTACCAACTTCTGCGGGAGAAATGCTGGCTATAAACGGAGTGGGTCATCGTAAGCTAGAGAAGTTCGGTGATGTCTTTATGGGGGTGATACAAGATCATCTCACGGCTGGTGAGGAAGCACTGTACTAGCTGAGTAAACGCGCAGTCGAAAGCTGCGGGATAAAAAAAACCGGACTATCCGAGTCCGGTATTAAAAGCGGCTTAGAGACATACTGGTATGTTCTGCTCGCTAAAAAACAGCTTGCGTATTTGGTGAGAATGTTAAATTCACCTGTTGCCTGTCTTTGCAAGAGGCTACGCCCCTAACAGACAACAGGGTCATAAAACCACGAACTGGCAGCCATGACCATAGGCTCTTTATTGCTTGATACGCATAGCAACACTTGGTTACAGGAAAGTCGCCATCCTACTTATTTGAAAAAGGAATCCCTTCATGTCTAGCCCCAATTTATTCTTCTGCCGACAACTCGATTTAGCACACCGCCTGCTTGAAATCACTGGACCTACGTTTGATTTTGATAGTTTTTCCGATATTGCCGAGCAACTGTTAAAGCAACTTGATATCACGGTGCGGGAAAAAGAGTTAAATGCCGACCTTCATGTTTGGTTGGTTGACTTTGAAGGCTGTCGAATGATGTTAAAAGGCGAGCACTATTCTGGTCAGTTATGGCTTGAAGGCTTGGACAGTGAAGCTGGAGAGACGCTCAGCTATCTTGCACAACTGTTAGGAAAGCCTGCAGTTATACGCTAGGAAAATAGGCTGATTTCTGTATAATCCCGCCTTCGGTTGCTGCTGCTGGCGTGAGAGCGAGTAGCAGTGTTTTGGGTTCCCTCTCCCCCAATGACAAAAAGGTCAGACAATGACGACTTCTCAATTTACTTTAGCGCAGCAGCGCAAAGCCCTATCTTTTCTTGTGGTATTCCATTTGGTGATTATTGCTTCCAGTAATTATCTGGTGCAGTTGCCGTTTACTATCTTTGGTATGCACACAACGTGGGGGGCATTTACCTTCCCGTTTATCTTCTTGGCTACGGATCTTACTGTACGTATCTTTGGTGCGACCATGGCACGCAAGATCATTCTGCACGTGATGGCCCCATCGCTCGCGATATCTTACATACTATCGGTACTGTTCTTCCAAGGTGAATTTCAGGGTGTGTCGCACTTAGCTGAGTTTAATGTATTTGTTGCTAGGATTGCCGCTGCGAGCTTTATGGCTTATCTATTAGGCCAAATAATGGATGTGTCAGTGTTTAATCGGTTACGCCAAAACAAGCGCTGGTGGATTGCACCGAGTTGCTCCACTTTGTTTGGTAACGCTTTAGATACCCTGGCATTTTTTGCGATTGCATTTTATAACAGCCCCGATCCGTTTATGGCTGAAAACTGGGTAGAAATTGCCTTGGTCGATTATGGATTTAAGCTGTTAATCAGCCTTGGTTTGTTTGTGCCAATGTACGGTGTGTTGCTGAACCATTTAACCCGAAGGCTGACAGAAGTGCGCAAGCCCGCAGTGAGTGGCATCAAAACCGAGCATGATGGCGTGAGAACTTAATGCTTGTTGTATAATCATGAATAAACAAAGGCCGACGATAAGTCGGCTTTTTGTATTTGAACCCTTCGAGCTTTATTGGTTTATGTCGAGATCAAGAGGAAGCAAACATGAAAGTGCGTGAGGCTTCAATTGAAGAGGCCGTTGAAGTGTTAGCCAAAATTCGTGAATTTGCCTACCCCGCAGATTATGCCGCTATCGTGGCTCGAACGGCGGGTAAGTCAGCTTGTATTTTGGTGGCAGAGCAAGATGGCGAATGTCTCGGTGTCAAAATTGGTTATCGCCTGTCTAGTACCTGCTTCTATAGTTGGCTCGGCGGTGTTGCACCAGCCGGTCGCCGTCGCGGTGTTGCGCAGGTACTGCTTGAAGCTCAGGAATGCTGGGCTGTCAATCAAGGTTATCAAGAGCTAAGGGTAAAATCACGCAATCGCTTTTCAGCCATGCTCCGTCTGCTATTACGTAATGGTTATCAGATTGAGCATATGGAAAAGAAAGACGGTATCGATGACTACCGGTTGCATTTTGTGAAGCAGCTAACAGCAAATGACAACTATTCGCAATAAAGAGCTTGCATCTTAAATGAGAATGGTTATTATTAACTTGCACTCAGCGAGAAAGAGAGCCAAAGCTTTTCTCGTTTGAAGGCACGACATTGCTCACATTGCTTCCAGTGTACTTCAGCTAGGGTTTCGCTTTCGGTGTAGGGCTGAAAAGTGTAACTACTTCTGCTGAGCGGCTGCTACTTCCTACTTTAATAAGGTAAGTAGCGCCGCTTTTTCTTTATCTGCACTAAGCGATTTTCACTAATTCTTTTACCAATTTATTTATCCCGCTTGCTGCCTCCGAAATACTACCAGCCAACATATAGGCTGGTGTGGTCAATAGACGGCGTTTTTGGTCGAGTACGAAATCATTGACCGGACACTCAATATGCTCTCCCCCCATGTCATTAAATGCTTTTGCGGTGTCTGGATCGTTTCCTATCGTGGCTTTTGCACCAGAGCCATAGATCTGCGGGATCAGTGCTGGTGCAATACATAAATAGCCAGCAGGCTTATCTTCATTAGCAAACTTTTGGCAAACCCGCTTAACCTCAGGGTTTACCGCACACTTGCTGCCAGCGAAGGCAAAATCCGATAAATTTTTGGCGGCACCAAACCCACCGGGCAAAAGCAGTGCATCGTAGTCTGCTGTGTCGAGGTTCGCGACATCATCAATATTGCCACGCGCGATACGTGCAGCTTCGATCAACACATTGCGAGACTCATCCATTGCTTCACCTGTAAGGTGATTAATGACGTGGTGCTGCTCAATGCTAGGCGCGAAACAATGCCAGCTAGCCCCTTCTTGCTCGATGGCATGAAGGGCAAGTACCGCTTCGTGGATTTCTGAGCCGTCAAACACACCTGACCCGCTTAAAATAACCGCAATTTTCTTCATAATGGCTTCCTTTATCGTCGAAATTGTCTATTTTTACTCTCAGTTAATCTTATTTCAGATCGGTCTGTTAACTTTTTCCACAATTAATGATCATGGAAGGATCGCTGGTGGCTGTTGATCCTTGTTGTTATCTGCTTGTTTATAAAGGTATTATTTGGTTTTTTGGTGCAAATCTTAAAAATTGATCAATGCTTTTAATTTAAGTACTAACAAACTTATCCACAGATCAAGGGGGGTGGAAGTAAAACAGCAGTTAACAGTTGATAGCAGTCATGGCATCCTAGTGGGCTAACTCTTTCATCCCCCGGATATAAGAATATCTTTATGGCAACTATCCCTGAAAATCCACTCATCTTGATTGATGGATCATCTTATCTGTATCGTGCCTATCATGCTGCGCCTAACTTCACTAATTCTGATGGTGAGCCAACAGGTGCGGTGTATGGTGTTGTAAATATGCTTCGTAGCCTGTTACGTCAGTTTTCGACGGAACATATTGCGGTGATCTTTGATGCAAAAGGTAAAACATTCCGTGACGACATGTATCCGGAATACAAAGCCAATCGCCCGCCGATGCCTGATGATCTTCGAAGCCAAATCGAACCATTACACGCGGTGATCAAAGCGATGGGGTTGCCGTTGATCTCTATTTCTGGGGTAGAAGCGGATGATGTTATTGGTACATTAGCGACCCAAGCATCGCAAGCCGATATGCCGGTATTGATCAGTACGGGTGATAAAGACATGGCTCAGCTGGTTGATCGTAACGTTACTTTGATCAACACCATGACCGATGTCGTGATGGATCCTGCTGGTGTTGTGGATAAGTTTGGTATTGGCCCTGAGTTGATCATCGACTTCCTTGCCTTGATGGGGGATAAAGTGGATAACATTCCGGGCGTGCCTGGGGTGGGAGAGAAGACAGCCAAAGCGCTATTAACCGGGATCGGTGGACTGGATGCCTTGTATGACAGCCTTGATGACATTCCAGCGCTTGGCTTCCGTGGCTCAAAAACGATGCCAAAGAAACTGCTTGATAATAAAGAGGCGGCTTATTTATCGTATGAACTTGCGACCATTAAGCTCGACGTTGAATTAGATGTCACTCCCGATCAGTTAGTGAAGCAAACCCCTGATACCGATGAGCTCACCAAGCTCTTTGGCAAGTTGCAATTCCGTCGCTGGTTATCTGAGATGCTGGACGGCAGTGATGGCAAAATTGTTGCAGATGAGGCCTCGGCATCAGCTTCACAAGCACCGAAAGTAGTCGCGCCTGTTATTGACCGCAGTGGTTATGAAACCGTATTGACTGAAGAAGACTTTGAAGCATGGTTAGCGACATTGCACTCGGCAGACGTTGTTGCATTTGATACTGAAACCGATGGTTTGGACTATATGACAGCGAACTTAGTTGGCGTATCGTTTGCTGTTGAAGAAGGGAAAGCGGCATATGTACCTGTTGCGCATGACTACCTTGATGCGCCTGTACAATTGGACCGTGATTGGGTGTTAGCGAAGTTGAAACCGCTGTTGGAAGATCCAGCTCAAGATAAAGTGGGTCAAAACTTGAAGTTTGATGCCAGTATCCTAGCGCGTTACGACATTGACATGAAAGGGATCCGTTTTGACACCATGCTTGAATCATACGTCTTTAATAGTGTGGTTGGCCGTCATGACATGGATAGCTTGTCATTACGTTACCTCGAGCACAAAACAATTAGCTTTGAAGAGATTGCGGGTAAAGGTAAGAAGCAGCTAACCTTTAACCAGATTGATTTAGAGCAAGCAGGGCCATACGCGGCTGAAGATGCGGATATTACTTTACGCCTGCATAATATGCTGATCGAAAAAGTTAATGCCGATGTTAAGCTTAAATCGGTATTTGAAGAGATTGAAATGCCACTGGTACCCGCTCTTTCTCGTATCGAACGTACAGGTGTACTGATTGATAGCATGAAGTTGGGTGCGCAATCGTCTGAAATTGCAGTGCGTTTAGATGAACTCGAACGTAAAGCGTTTGAAATTGCGGGCGAAGAGTTCAACTTAAGCTCTCCGAAACAGTTACAGGCGATTCTATTTGAAAAAATGGGGCTGCCAGTATTGAAGAAAACACCGTCAGGTGCTGCGTCTACCAATGAAGAAGTATTACAAGAGCTTGCCTTAGACTACCCATTACCGAAACTTATTTTGGAATATCGTAGCCTAGCGAAATTAAAGTCGACCTATACCGATAAGTTACCAAAAATGGTAAACCCTGCATCGGGTCGAGTACATACCTCTTACCATCAAGCTGTAACAGCAACGGGGCGTTTATCATCAAGCGATCCAAACTTGCAGAATATTCCCGTGCGCAATGAAGAGGGCCGACGTATCCGCCAAGCCTTTATTGCGCCGACTGGATATAAAATTTTAGCGGTCGATTACTCTCAGGTTGAATTACGGATCATGGCACACTTGTCTGGTGATGAAGCTTTGCTTAATGCCTTCCGTGATGGCAAAGATATCCATGCTGCGACTGCAGCTGAGATTTTAGGCCTTCCCCTTGAGTCAGTATCAAGTGAACAGCGTCGCCGTGCTAAAGCCATTAACTTTGGTCTTATCTATGGTATGAGTGCCTTTGGTTTGGCAAAGCAGCTGGACATGGGACGCAATGAAGCACAAGACTATATGAATGTGTATTTTGAGCGCTATCCAGGGGTGCTTGAATACATGGAAAATACCCGTAGCCAAGCGAGCGAGCAAGGCTATGTTGAGACGTTATTTGGCCGCCGTTTGCATTTACCTGATATTAAATCACGTAACGGAATACGTCGTAAGGCGGCTGAACGTGCCGCGATTAATGCCCCGATGCAAGGCACGGCCGCAGATATTATCAAGCGTGCAATGATCTTAGTGGATGAATGGGTAGAACAACAGCCAGAAGGTCGCGTACGTTTATTAATGCAAGTACATGACGAACTTGTATTCGAAGTACAAGAATCCGAGGTTGAATTAGTTTCTGTCGAAGTTCGACAGCTGATGGAGTCTGCTGCAGAACTTGATGTACCTCTTATTGCTGATGCTGGCATGGGTGATAACTGGGATGAAGCTCACTAATCACCAGCATTAACACTAAATAGCCAGCCAATGCTGGCTATTTTTTTATGAAAATTAAATTATAAAAGAGTTACAGCTAATAGAATTTACTTACGTAATTGTGAAAAAAAACTACAAAAACACTTTTCAAATCTGAGCAATTGATATACAGTTATCTGCGTAGGGTACAGAGGTAAGATGTTCTATCTTTCAGACCTTTTGTTTCACGTTATTGGATTTGGCTGATTTAGCCGCCCTGGTCTTTTGGCCGGGGCGTTTTTTATTGTGGCAAGGAAAAAATTCATTTGTGCGAATATCCCCCCCTATTTACCCATTAATCTTCTTATTTTATGGACTTTTCGGTCTATCCTATTTGCGCATTGTTAAATTCTTATACAGCATTCATTAATATTGTACAGATTACCTTCCATTCAATTAAGTCTAAAATTAGAGTAATTACTTTAATTGTATCTTGTGGATCGGTATAATAGTCTCTGCTTCTTGTTCATATTTGTTTTTGATAGCGGGTTAAAGACCGGCTCGTCAACACATCCATGAAATAGCCACTCTCATATTGGGGGTGGCTTTTTTTTTGCCTAAGTGTTTTTAAAGCTGTAATTTTATTCCAAAAAAAGAAGTGTCATTCTTATCATTTCGCGTGTTAATTAATATCTAAAAATAACTATCGATGAAATTTATATTTACAGTGTAATATCCTGAATTTACATTCGTAAACTAGTGCTGATAGGTTTTATTACTGATGCGGGAAGAGGCAAAACTAGGATAAAAAACTTGCTTTGATTATCGAAATCATTAATTATTTTTGAACAAAAATAAAAACCTCCTATTTCTCTCCCATTGCCCCATCTTGATGGTGGGGAATTTTTATCACGAATGCTGTAACTAAATTGAAGGTGTAAAAAAGGCCCCATAAAGGAGCCTATAATTAGTGCGTTAAACAGAGGAGGGATTACTCACCTTCGTCGGTCTGTTCATCTTGCTCAAGCAGTGCCATTTGACGCTCGAGTTCAGGTGCAAACCATTCATCGAGTTTACGACGAACCTGATCAACCCCAATACCTTTCAATGATGAAAAGGCTTCTACCTGCACATCACCACCAAAACCCTGTGACATTTCACGAATTTGGAGTAGTTGCTTTTTGCGCGCGCCACTCTTTAGCTTATCGGCCTTGGTAAGTAGCACCAACACAGGTAGGCGGCTTTCTACTGCCCAGCTCACCATTTGCTGATCCAGATCTTTCATTGGGTGGCGAATATCCATCAGTACCACTAACCCCTGAAGGCATTCGCGTTTTTGCAAATACTCACCCAGTGACTTCTGCCACTTGATTTTCAGTTCCAAGGGCACTTGAGCAAAACCATAGCCCGGTAAATCGATAAGGTTACAACCGTTGACGACCTCAAACATGTTAATAAGTTGAGTACGTCCAGGTGTTTTCGATGTACGAGCAAGGCCTTTTTGATCTGTTATGCGATTCAGCGCACTTGACTTACCTGCATTGGAGCGGCCAGCAAATGCGATCTCAACGCCGATGTCGTTTGGCAAGTGTCGGATATCGGGTGCACTTGTGATAAATCCTGTGTTTCTATAGTTGAGAGGTTGATTCACTGTTAACTCCGTCAAGTCTTGATGTAGTCGACTGATTACTTTTATGTGAAATTGTGTAAAATGTACGAAAACATGCTTAGTTAATGGTCGCATTGTATACCATGTTTCTGAGCATTACTTGTGGTACTGGAAGCTCTATAATTATAAACGGAATGTCATGAAGAAATTAGCACTGATTTTGACTCTTCTGGCCAGTTGCTCAGCCTGGGCTCAGGGAGATGCAGAAGCCGGAAAGATGAAAGCCGCAACATGTGCCGCCTGCCATGGGGCAGATGGTAATAGCATAATGGCGCAATACCCTAAAATTGCTGGTCAGCACGCAGGGTATCTTGAGAAACAGCTTAAAGACTTTAAGCTCGCCATGAGTACTGGTGGCGCTCAAGGACGTAATGATCCAGTCATGGGCGGTATGTCGATGCCATTAACCGAGCAAGATATGGCAGACTTAGCTGCTTACTATGCGTCATTACCGGTATCCGAAAACACCACAGCAGAATCTTCAATCGAGGTTGCCGAAACATTATACCGCTTTGGTGATGCCGAGCGTGGTGTAACTGCGTGTACAGCATGTCACGGCCCGCGTGGTAACGGTACAAGCTTGTCGGGTTTCCCGAAGATTTCTGGGCAGAATGCTGAATATATTCAATTGCAGCTTGAAAAATTCCGCGACGGCCAACGTACCAACGATATGAATTCAATGATGCGTGCGGTTGCCGCAAAATTGTCTGATGATGAAATTAACGCACTGTCTCAGTATGTAGGCGGTTTGCACTGATCTTACAGTCTGACTTCCAGTCATTAGTGACAGAAAGGTAGCTTCGGCTGCCTTTTTTATTGTTGAGCATAAGGCCTCAACGATTCTATCGTCTTATCTGCGATTCTCCCTCCTTATAGCAGTGTGTTCTCGCTAATCTGAAAGTAAATGACAGTTTCTACTAGTGTATTCGTCAATCACTAAAGGGACTGTGCGAGATCAGCTATAGATAATGGTCGATGATGATGAAAGGTAATAGGGGATGATTCTTTACTTGTTGTTAGAACAGTCACTTACCTTCAATGAAAGGAACTTTCACTTATTTATCTGTTTTCACCTAATTGTATCAACCTTATAACCGCGTAAAGTATGCGTTGTCGACACGGAGTGCGACACAGGAATGGATAGCGCTAGGATGGCTAAGCAGGACGTTTAAAGGATCACAGGATGTCTGACAGGGTGTCAGGATGCTCGCAAGGTGCGTAAGGATTGCCAGGGCGGCACTTACGGAAAAGATGGAATCGCAGACTAAGGATAGTGTGCTCACACGGATGGTGAATTAGTTACTGGTTAGTAACATGCGAATGGATAGCCGACATGGGATTGTCGAGTTAACAAGGACACGTTCACGGACGGAAATAATTCATCAGGACGATGAAGAACAACAAGTTGGCACGGAAAGCAAAAATAACAAAAGGATATTGTCAGACCAGGACGTTATAACTGGTTAAGGACAGACTAGACAGGTTTATGCCAGCAATGGCAACCCCATAGAGCGACAAGTTTTTACTTGTCGCTTTTTTCTTATATTCCAGCTTTTAAATTCCCATTATCTTGATGTTGAACGCGGCACTTTCCTTTTACAGCGACTGCTGCGAAAGTGCACACTTCTCCAGCAAATCTGCTATTATACCCGGCTTCATTAAGGCCGAGACTGCTATTTGGCTTGATTCAGGGGTCGAAATACTATGTATCATTGTCCACTATGTCATTGTGAAGAGACGGGAATCTTTCATCAAGATAAACGAAGAAAGTATTTCCGTTGTGGGGAATGTGCATTAATTTTTGCTGATCCCAACGCACTATTGATGCCAATAGAAGAAAAAACGGTCTATGAACAGCATCAGAATAATCCAGCCGATGAAGGTTACCGCCGTTTTTTAAATCGCGTAGCGGCACCGTTAATGGCACATTTCGGCTCAACGCCGTTGCAAGGGCTGGATTTTGGTTGTGGCCCAGGCCCAACCTTATCGGTAATGTTCGAAGAGGCCGGTCACCAGATGGCCGTATATGATCCATACTTTGCTAATAACCCTGAGGTATTGGCAAGGCAGTATGACTTTGTCACTTGTACAGAAGCCATTGAACACTTTTATACGCCTGCAAAGGAGTGGGGGCTGCTACTGAGTATAATCAAACCTGGCGGCTGGCTAGGTGTGATGACGAAGCTAGCGACGAACGCCGATGCCTTTGGGCAGTGGTACTATAAAAACGATCCAACCCATGTAAGCTTTTTTAGCCGCGAGACGTTCCAATATTTGGCTCGTAGAGATAGCCTGGACGTCGAGTTTGTTGGGAATGATGTAATTTTGCTGAGGAAGACCCAGTAATGACCCGTAAGAAAAGAAGCCGTACTCCTGGATCTATCGGTCCAGAAGCCGTAGTAAACAAGAGCACATCACAACTTGATCTTGATGCTCAAAAACGTAAGAAAGATAAAAAGCGTAAAGGCTTGAAATCAGGCAGCCGTCACTCTGAAGTAAAATTGGAAGACGCTCGTTCTGCTGCTAAGCGTAAAGACCCACGCCATGGTAGCAAAAAGCCTGTGCCTTTGATTATTGAGCCTAAGAAGCCAATGACCAAGAAAGAGCGTCGCTTAACTGCAGAGCAAGAGCTAGCAATGCTAGAGAATGATGGTCAGTTAATGATCTTGCTTGACCGTATTGAAGCGGGTGAGAAGCTAGGTTCAGGTCTGCAGAAGCAAGTTGATACGAAACTCGATCGCATTGAGCAGCTTATGAGCCAGCTCGGCCTGCTTGAAGAAGATGAGCCAGAGATCGAAGTGAAAGAACGCTCGAAGCCAGCATCTGATGACGATCTACTCGACAAGTTTGAAAACATGGGCTTTGACGATTTCGACAAGGAGTAACCCTTGCAGAATATGACGCTTTGGCTAGGGTTGGCCGGTAGCATTATTGCTGTCTTGGCGACCTATGCTGGTTACCTACTGTTTAAACTGCACCGCCAAAATCAGCGCCATAAGGCGTTTTTAGCACGAGCAGAAAAGCAGCAGGCCGAGGGGATCAGGCAGCGTAATGCGAATATCATGGAAAGCGTGATGATCATTGCCGAGGCAGGCAAGCAAGATCAGTGTGACATGTCTGAACTTTCCATTCGTTTATATAAATTGATGGAAGTACTTCAGGGCGATAAGCACATTGACTTTGCCCTGCAATATCCGGCTATGCATGAACTTTACCAAGTGGTAAAAGAGATGCCACGTGGTGATGCACGTAAAACGCTGGAAAAGAAAGAGCGCATGAAGCTTGATCTTATTCGCATGAAAGCAGAAGCACGTCTGCAGGATACGATTAAAGCGGAATTAGAAGTTATTCTGGCTCAAAAAAATGCCATGGCTTCTTAATTAACATGCTAATCCCTTGCCTATACTGATGTTAGGCAAGGGAATTTCTGATCAGGTTAGCAGTTCGGCCATTCCTAATACGTAATTTATCTACATCTTTATCGAGTTATGGCAAACTCGGTGGTTCGCAATTCCCCCATATGAAAAGTGGAAATAAGTCATGTCAAATGAGCAGATTATTTGGGATCAGGCCCTAATAGAAAAGTATAACTATTCTGGCCCTCGCTATACCTCATACCCAACCGCCCTTGAGTTTCACGAAGCCTTTACCTCGGCGGAATTTGATATGGCTTGTGCTCAATACCCTGAGCGTAAACTTTCTCTCTATGTCCATATCCCGTTTTGTCACAAGCTTTGTTATTACTGTGGGTGTAATAAAATCATTACTCGCCATCAGCATAAAGCCGATCAGTACTTGGATGCGCTAGAACAAGAGATCCGCCAACGTGCCACCTTATTAGGTGATCGCGAGGTGAGTCAATTGCATTGGGGAGGCGGTACACCGACCTTTTTAACCAAACCACAAGTTAGTCGCTTGATGGATTTGCTACGAAGCCAGTTTAACTTTGCTGCTGACGCAGAGATCAGTATTGAAGTGGATCCGCGTGAAATTGAGCTGGATATGCTGGATCACCTACGTAGCGAAGGCTTTAACCGCCTGAGTATCGGTGTTCAAGATTTCAATAAAGAAGTACAAAAGCTGGTTAATCGCGAGCAAGATGAAGAATTCATTTTTGCAATGGCTAAGCGTGCCAATGAGTTGGGCTTCCGTTCGACCAATCTGGATTTAATTTATGGTCTGCCAAAACAGACTCAAGCGTTGTTTGCTGACACGCTAAACCAAGTGTTGGCTATGCGTCCAGGCCGTTTATCGATTTTCAATTACGCTCATATGCCGAAGCTATTTGCTGCCCAGCGTAAAATTAATGAAGCCGATTTACCGCAAGCAAACGAAAAACTGGCTATTTTGCAAGATACCATTGCGACCTTGACGGGAGCGGGCTATCAGTTCATTGGCATGGATCACTTTGCACTGCCCGACGATGAATTGGCGATTGCACAACGAAGTGGCGTATTGCACCGTAATTTCCAAGGCTATACCACGCAGGGTGATTGCGATTTATTAGGCCTAGGTGTGTCAGCTATTTCAATGATTGGCGATTGTTACGCGCAGAACCAAAAAGAGCTGAAACACTATTATGCCAATGTTGATGAAAAGCGTGAAGCATTGTGGCGTGGCGTCTCACTTGATAGCGATGACTTACTTCGCCGTGAAGTGATTAAGGCTTTAATTTGTAATTTCCAACTAGATAAAAAAGATATTGAACAGCGGTTTGATATCGATTTCGATAGCTATTTTGCCGAAGACATTGAGCTGCTACAGACCTTCATTAACGATGAGCTAGTAACGATTGATGAAAGTAGCATTTATGTTGAGTTAAAAGGGCGTTTGTTGATCCGTAATATTTGCATGTGCTTTGATAAGTACTTGCGTGATCGTGCCCGTCAGCAGCAGTTCTCTCGTGTGATTTAATGCCGTTATCTCTTTAGATAATTATATTGATTGCAATAAAAAGCCCCCGCGACCTGAGTCGTGGGGGCTTTTTTGATTCAGTGGTCGATGCTATCAACCATTGAACATATTCACCGCGGCAATTAGCGCCAGAATACCTGCGGCAAAATGGCCTGGACCATTGGCTGCAAGTTCACTGACGGCAGGTATTGCCACGCTGAATGAAAAGAGACTTTCCAGCATGGTGGGTTTCCCACTTTTTCTTGGTGTTTTGCGGTATGTCGCGTGCGCTTCGATAACCAAAGCCTGGCGGCGGGTTACGAACTATTTCAGGTCAGGCCTGAGGTTGGCGGTATTTTACGCAAAAAAGGTCGTAATGGAATGGTTTTAGAGTAAAAAATATCCATTCGACCTTATTTGTTAGGTAAGTGATTGATTATCGATTAGCTACTTTTGCTTTTAGTGCTAGCTTGTCACTATCAGACAAGAATGCCAACTCAAGGCCATTGATTTGCGCTTGACGAATTTGCACTTGGCTCAGGCCTGCTTTCGGTGCTGCTACCTCATACTCGTGGGGTAGTTCAATTCCTTCCACTGCCGGATCGTCGGTATTTAGGCAAGCAAGAATGCCATGGTCAAGGAATTGCTTAACCGGATGGGTATCGAATGAGGCCACGGTACTGGTCTGGATATTGGATGTCAGGCATGACTCAATACCAATTTTATTCGCTGCTAGGTAGTCCATCAGCTTAGGATCATGGATTGCCTTAACACCATGGCCAATACGTACTGCGCCTAAGTCATGGATAGCCTGCCACATACTTTCAGGGCCAGCAGCTTCACCAGCGTGGACTGTTACTTGCAATCCGGCATCGCGTACTTGCTTGAAGTGAGAGACAAACTGTTCGCCGGGCTGGCCGAGCTCATCACCCGCCAAATCAATCGCGACAAGATGATCTTTTTGGCTAAGCAGCCCATCCAATTCTTGTTGGCAAGCATCGATACCGAAGGTACGGCTTAAGATACCGATAAGGTTTGCCTGTACCCCAAAATCACGACAACCAGCCTGTACCCCATCGACAACAGCCTCAACCACACCAGCAACGGGTAGGTTGTGTTTCATCGCCATGTAATAAGGTGAAAAGCGCAACTCGGCGTAGTCGATTTGTGCGTTAAGCGCATCTTCGACGTTTTCATAAGCAACGCGGCGACAAGCATCGAGATCACCTAATACGGCGACGCCCCAATCAAGCTTTGATAGAAAAGCGACCAGGCTCGGCTCAGCTTCAACAATTTGGACATGAGGGCGCAGTGATTCAATGTCAGTTGCAGGCAGGGCCATGCCAAACTGCTGGCCAAGCTCAAGAATGGTCTGAATGCGAATGTTACCGTCAAGGTGACGGTGAAGATCGGTTAAGGGAAGTTGCTTAGTAATCATCGTTATCGGTATCCCATAAAAAACTGGTACGCCAGTATACGCAAGTAAAGATTTACAATCATTATAGATAGTTTGCGATATTGTCGATGGAGGAAGAAACTCTGTTTATGCTAACGGATCCTGTTGAGTTCTTCCTCCTGCTGGGCATTACGCGATATTCAGTTCTTTGAGCTTACGGGTGAGGGTATTTCGTCCCCAGCCTAATAGCCTTGCGGCTTCTTGCTTATGGCCATGAGTATGCTCAAGCGCGGCTTCAAGTAAGATTTTTTCAAATTCCGGTAAAGCTTCACCTAATAAATTTTGATGGCCTTGTTGTAAGTTTTCTTTAGCCCAACGCGATAACGTGTGGTGCCAATGTTGAGAGTCATCACTCTCGCCCTGCGGCGATGGGGGAGCCATCAGCTCCGGAGGGAGATCTGCGGGGAGTACTTCATTACCACTTGCCATTACGGTTAACCAACGGCAAGTATTTTCAAGTTGGCGAACATTCCCCGGCCAGTCCAATGTACTGAGCACCGCTTCCGTATCTGGATGAAGCGTTTTTACTTCTACTGCCAGTTCATCTGAAGCGCACTGTAAAAAGTGGCGAGTCAGTTGTGGGATGTCTTGGCGGCGATCTTTGAGGGCGGGTAAATGCACGCGAATGACATTGAGGCGATGAAATAAGTCCTCCCTGAAATCCCCTTTACTGACCAAGCGTTCAAGATCTTGGTGGGTTGCTGCGATGATACGTACATCGACGTTCACCGGGGAATGCCCACCGACTCGGTAGAATTGGCCATCCGCAAGTACCCTTAAAAGCCGAGTCTGGATATCTAATGGCATATCACCGATTTCATCAAGAAACAGTGTGCCGCCGTTTGCTTGTTCGAAACGGCCTTGACGTACATTATTGGCTCCGGTGAATGCCCCTTTCTCATGGCCAAAAAGTTCGGATTCAATCAAGTCTTTGGGGATCGCAGCCATATTTAGGGCGATAAACTCTTTGCTGCTGCGTGGGCTGTGGCGGTGAAGCGCATGGGCCACCAATTCTTTACCGGTGCCTGACTCACCATTGATTAGTACAGATATAGATGAACGTGACAGGCGGCCAATCGCGCGGAATACCTCCTGCATCGCTGGTGCCTCACCAATGATTTCGGGAGCATTAGTTTCGGTTGCCTCGGGCTGTTGCTGACGCTTTTGTTCTTGGCTGTGGGTCACGGCACGTTCGACAAGATTGACGGCTTCGTCAATATCGAACGGTTTCGGCAGGTACTCAAATGCACCTTCTTGATAGGCATTGACCGCCGCATCGAGATCAGAATGCGCCGTCATGATGATCACCGGAAGGGTCGGGTAATCACTTTGTAGGGTTTTGAGCAGTGTCAGGCCATCCATGCCTGGCATACGAATGTCTGAAACCAGTACATCAGGTACGCTGCGCTCTAATGCCTCGATAACGCTATCAGCATTGGCAAAGGTTTCACATTTTAGTCCGGCGGCATTAAGGGTACGCTCCAGTACCCAGCGAATTGAGCTGTCGTCATCAACGACCCAGATTAGTCCTTTGCTCATAGTGATTCCTCTTTATTTAGCCAGTGCCTATCGCAATGGGAGTGGCTGTTTTTCGTTATTTTATCGGTAGATACAAGCTGAACTTGGTGTGTCCTGGCCAGCTGATGACTTCTATTTTTCCGCGATGTTGGTCGACAAGGTTTTGGGCAATGGATAAGCCAAGCCCCGTGCCGCCTTCTCGTCCGGTAACCATGGGGTAAAACAAGGTGTCTTGAATATCGCGGGGGATCCCTGGGCCATCGTCAATGATGTCGATTTTTGCGACAACCCGATAACGCTTGCCATGGATCAGTGTTTGATGTGCAGTACGGGTACGCAATGTGATATTGCCGCCCTGATGCTGCTGCAGTGCCAACGAAGCATTACTGACAATATTAAGGATGGCTTGCTCAAGTTGGTCAGGATCCATCAAGAAGTCGGGCAGGCTAGGGTCATAATCGCGATGTAGCGTAATGTTATCACCACAATCAATGCTAACCAGTTGGCGCACCTTTTCTAATACGATGTGAATATTATCTTCTTGGCGAGCTCCTGGGCGTTGTGGGCCGAGTAAGCGATCGACTAAGTTACGTAAACGATCGGCCTGTTCGATGATCATTTGCGTGTATTCGGTATAGCTTGGGTCGGGCAGCGTTTTTTCCAGCAGTTGCGCCGCTCCTCTTAAGCCTCCCAAGGGGTTTTTAATCTCATGGGCTAAGCCTCGAACGAGTTCCTTAGCGGCCTGCTGTTGGGCGTGCTGGCTAAGCTCTTGGCTGATCCGCCGTTGTTGGTCGATGGGTTTGAGCTCAAGTAAAATCAATAATTCTTTTTGCCACGATACTGGGCTCGCGTTGAGCTCCAGCGTATGGTGGCGGCCATCAATAACAAAGGTGACATCACTATCTGCTAGGCCCTGACCACTGTGTAAGGTTGCTTGAACCAGCCCTAAATCGAGTGACGTGTGCTGAAGCAGTTCAGGAAAGTGGGTGTTGTTGAGCCGTCGTTTGCTAAAAGACAGTAACTGCTCAGCCGCAGGATTGACGTAACGGATCGACAGCTCTTCATCGAGCAGTACAATCGCAGTCACTAGGTTATCCAAAATCAGTGGAGAAAATTCAGCCGTCACAATAACTATCCTTGTCAGTTCAATTCATTTTGGTGCATTGAACAGGGTGTGCACCATATTGGTGCAATCAAGTGTAGCCTGTCTACTGGGTGCCGTGAAAGGAAATCTTTTGCTATGCCAGTTATTTGGGCATTGGCGCAGGTGCTTTCTGATGTTTAACCGTTGCACGGTGTAGGAAGACAGTTACTGTTTCTGATGATGCAATAACCTTGCCGTATTTTAGCAACTGGCTTTGTAGGGTGTGACTGCCCCTATCGAGATTAGAGAGTTGCCACTGCTGTTGAGTTTGAGGTTTGCCATAGGGCTTGCCATTGAGCAGAAGTTGTACGGTATGGCCTTGATTTAACTTACGGCTAGCATGGGCACGTACACTGATATTTCCTTCATTGTTTCGCAGGGTTTGCTGGTGGGTTGGTGAGAGCAGCTTTATGGTGGCTGCCGGTAACGCGAGTTCGGGACTATCCGTTGTGGCTTCTTGGTGCAGTGTGGGTGGGGGTGTTTTTGGAGGCGGTGTTTGGACTTTGGGAACTTTCAAAATGAGCTCTGTTGCACCGGTTTGGGGCTGATCGCTGAAATGGATTTTACCGTCTTCATCTTCCCATGTGTAAATAGGTTCAGCCTGGACGGTGAAACAGGTTGTCCAAACAGTGACGAGCGAGAGTAAATAAAGGCATTTCATAAGTTCGATTCTGAATGAGGGGAAGACAGAATGCCATTGTTTGCTGCCTGTTAATAAGCCGCAATATGAAAAAGGCCAGCTTGTGAAGCTGGCCTAAGTATGTAATGTCGATTACTTATCAGTTACTTAAACTGAGTAGTACAGTTCGAACTCTAGTGGATGCGTTGTCATGTTTACTTTCGCAACATCCTGAGATTTCAGGTCGATATAAGAATCGATGAAGTCATCAGAGAATACACCGCCAGATGTTAGGAACTCACGATCTTCGTCAAGAGACTGTAGTGCGCCCTGTAGTGATTCAGCAACAGTTGGGATTTCCGCCGCTTCTTCAGCTGGTAGGTCGTACAAGTCTTTATCCATCGCTTCACCTGGGTGAATCTTGTTCTGGATACCGTCAAGGCCAGCCATTAGCATTGCTGCGAATGCTAGGTATGGGTTAGCTGCCGGATCACCGAAGCGTACTTCGATACGACGTGCTTTCGGGCTTGGTACTACAGGAATACGGATAGACGCTGAACGGTTACGTGCAGAGTAAGCCAGCATTACTGGTGCTTCGAAACCAGGGACTAGACGCTTGTAAGAGTTCGTCGCTGGGTTAGCAAAGGCGTTGATTGCACGTGCGTGCTTGATGATACCGCCGATGTAGTAAAGCGCCATTTCAGATAGGCCACCGTACTTGTCGCCTGCAAAGAGGTTTTGACCGTCTTTTGCTAGAGACATGTGAACGTGCATACCTGAGCCGTTGTCACCGACAAGCGGTTTAGGCATAAAGGTTGCTGTTTTACCAAATGCATGCGCAACGTTGTGAACAACGTACTTATAGATTTGGATTTCATCTGCTTTGGTGGTTAGCGTGTTGAAACGGGTCGCGATCTCATTCTGACCAGCTGTTGCAACTTCGTGGTGGTGTGCTTCAACCACTAGGCCCATTTCTTCCATGATTAGACACATAGCAGAACGGATATCTTGTGACGAATCAACAGGCGCGACAGGGAAGTAACCACCCTTCACTCCAGGACGGTGACCTTTGTTACCGCCTTCAAAATCAGAACCTGTGTTCCAAGCGGCTTCTACGTCATCAATCTTGAAGAAAGAACCTGACATGTCCGTGTTGAATTTCACGTCATCAAACAGGAAGAACTCTGGCTCAGGACCAACTAGTACTGAATCTGCAAGGCCTGTTGCGCGCATGAAATCTTCAGCACGTTTAGCGATTGAACGAGGGTCGCGATCGTAGCCTTGCATGGTTGCAGGCTCTAAAATGTCGCAACGAATGTTTAACGTTGAATCTTCAGTAAACGGGTCAAGTACCGCGCTTGATGCATCTGGCATCATTACCATGTCAGATTCGTTGATACCTTTCCAGCCAGCAACCGAAGAGCCATCGAACATTTTGCCTTCTTCAAAGAAGTCTGCATCGATTTGGTGGGATGGGATAGAAATGTGCTGCTCTTTACCTTTTGTGTCGGTAAAGCGTAGGTCAACAAACTTAACTTCATTTTCCTGGATCAGCGCTAGTACGTTATCTACTGACATCTTGAGTAACCTCCGGTGTTATTTTGGGCAACTGGCCGCAAAAAAGTTATTGGCGAGCAGGCGTAATGCTCTATAACAAACTACTTTGCTAAAACCGTGCCAACTTTTTAAAGCCCCAAAATCGCGCATTTATCGCGATTTAAGCGGCGTGAATTCCATTTCCCGCACCATTTTGGTGATTGATTGCACCATTATAGTGCGATGGGTGTGTTTTCACCTTTGTGGTGCATGCCCTACTATTAGCCGATGTTGTCTTATTGTCAATCTGGTGTCGATATTATTCATTTACTATTAAATCAGTTGTTTTCACTGAATTTGCTAAATGTAGTGTAAAATAGGGCTCAAGGCGCATAAAAAAAGCCCCATGAAGAGTGAATTTATCCAGTAATATCGGGCTTTACAGGCTGAATAAAAAAAGCTGGTGATATAAATCACATATTTCGTGGGTTTTAGAGTAAAATCTGTTAGATTATGAGCCGTTTTTTTAACCAAGTAGCTACCCGATGGTCGCTGCATGTTCTGAGTGAATGTGAAATCCATGTCTAATCAACAGATCGATAAATTAAGAAATATCGCAATTATTGCTCACGTTGACCACGGTAAAACTACCCTGGTTGACAAACTGCTTCAGCAGTCTGGCACGCTAGAAGCTCGCGGCGAAAGCGAAGAGCGTGTAATGGACTCGAACGATATCGAGAAAGAGCGTGGCATTACCATTCTTGCTAAGAACACAGCGATTAACTGGAATGATTACCGCATCAACATCGTAGATACCCCAGGACACGCCGATTTCGGTGGTGAAGTTGAGCGTATCATGTCTATGGTTGACTCTGTTCTTCTTATCGTTGATGCCGTTGATGGCCCTATGCCACAAACTCGCTTTGTAACACAAAAAGCGTTTGCATACGGTCTTAAGCCAATCGTTGTTATCAACAAGATTGACCGTCCGGGTGCACGCCCTGAGTGGGTTATGGACCAAGTGTTCGACCTATTTGACAACCTTGGTGCGACTGACGAACAACTAGACTTCACAACTGTTTATGCTTCAGCGCTTAACGGCTGGGCAACAATGGAAGAAGATTCAGTTGGCGAAGATATGGAACCATTGTTCCAAGCTGTTGTTGATACTGTAGAAGCTCCAAATGTTGACGTTGACGGCTCACTACAGATGCAAGTCTCTCAGCTAGACTACAGCTCTTACGTTGGTGTTATCGGTGTTGCGCGTATCACTCGCGGTACAGTTAAGCCTAACCAACAAGTAACTGTTGTTGGTGCTGACGGTAAGAAGCGTAATGGTAAAGTGGGCACGGTTCTAGGTTACCTAGGTCTTGAGCGTCACGAAGTTGAAGAAGCGAAAGCGGGCGATATCATCGCTATCACAGGTCTTGGTGAGCTGAAAATCTCTGATACGATTTGTGATATCAACGACGTTGAAGCACTTCCGGCACTTTCTGTTGATGAACCAACAGTAACCATGACTTTCCAGGTGAACACGTCTCCGTTCGCTGGTAAAGAAGGTAAGTTCGTAACTTCACGTAACATTCTTGAGCGTCTGCAGAAAGAATTGGTACACAACGTAGCACTACGTGTTGAAGAAACGGATAACCCAGATCGTTTCCGCGTATCAGGCCGTGGTGAGCTTCACCTATCTATCCTGATCGAAAACATGCGTCGTGAAGGTTTCGAGCTAGCAGTATCTCGTCCAGAAGTTATCATCAAAGAAGAAGATGGTCAGCTAATGGAACCGTTTGAAGTCGTGACTATCGATGTGGTGGAAGAGCACCAGGGCGGTATCATGGAGAACATCGGTCTGCGTAAAGGTGAGCTGACTGATATGGCACCAGATGGCAAAGGCCGTGTTCGCATGGACTTCATGATGCCTTCTCGTGGTCTTATCGGTTTCCAAACTGAGTTCATGACGCTAACGTCTGGTTCTGGTCTTATCTACCACTCATTTGATCACTATGGTGCTCACAAAGGCGGTACAATTGGTCAGCGTAACAACGGTGTTCTAATTTCTAACGCAACAGGTAAAGCACTGACTTACGCACTGTTTAACCTACAAGAGCGTGGTCGTCTGTTTGCTGAGCACGCTGACGAAGTTTACGAAGGTCAGGTTATCGGTATTCATAACCGTTCAAATGACCTAACAGTTAACTGTCTTAAAGGTAAGCAGCTAACTAACGTTCGTGCATCTGGTACTGATGAAGCTCAAACGCTTTCTCCTGCTATCAAGTACACGCTTGAGCAAGCACTAGAGTTCATCGATGATGACGAACTAGTAGAAGTAACACCAGTAAGCATTCGTATCCGTAAGAAACTTCTTACAGAAAACGATCGTAAACGTGCAAGCCGTACAGCAAAATAATTGCTAGCTGATTGCCGTTAACCAATCCCCCCATCGGTGCTACCATGGGGGGATTGTTGTATCTGAACCCTACAAAAACATTATAAGAAACAAACTATGCAACCGATAATCATTACGGGTGGGCCGGGGGCGGGGAAAACCTCGTTACTCAATACCCTGACCCAGCGTGGGTACATGGCGTTTCCAGAAGTGTCACGGACCTTAATTCGCCAGCAAGCGGCAATTGATAATGGTGTGTTACCGTGGACTGACTTACCGCGTTTTGCAGCCATGTGCTTAGGTATGATGGCTGAGCAACGTGAACAAGCTGTACGGGGTACGATGCCTGCTTTTGTTGATCGTGCCATTGGGGATATTTGTGCCTACCTTACGCTGGGTGGTGAGGACATAGACCCACGGTATGTGGAAGCCGCTCAAGGTTATTACCCAGTGGTGTTTTTCTGTGAGCCGCATGAAGATATTTATGTGCAAGATGACGAACGACCACACACATTCAAAGAAGCACAAGCTATCCATAAGCAATTAAAACAAACGTACATTAACCTAGGGTACGAGGTGGTTGAAGTGCCATGGGGTGAGATAGAAACCCGGGCCAGTTGGGTACTGACCCGATTGAAGCAGAGCGGGGCGCTCTAAGCTTTTTTCAGCTGTGCGATAAAACGCTCAGATTCCGTAATGGCTGCTTGCATATCGTTAATCGCTCGCTGAATATCTTGTTGAAGCGAGTTAAATTCACCTTGTAACGAGCCAATAGCCGCCGCATTAAGGTTATGCTTTAGGTATAACGTATTGTCACGTAATGTATCGAGTACTGGCGTCATCTTTTGCTCGGCGCGATGCATGGCATCAAGCATGCGCTGGTAGGAAGCCTGGGTGCTTTTGAGTTTCTTTTCGCTATCGCGGCGCAGGGTTGCGCTGCTGTACAGTGAGAGTTCATCTTGCCACTCTTCAAATAAAGCGTCGGCAACATCTTCAATGGCAGCAATGCGCTCGCTGACTTTTTCTGCGGCGTCGCTGCTGGCTTCATATTGGTCATTGATGTCGTTGTAGACGGTTTCAAGTTCACCACCATCAAACTGATTCAGAGCCTTGAGTGCATCCAGTGCGCTGGTGAATTGCTGTTGAGCATCTTGTTGTGCTTCGTTAGCGTCTTCAACCCGATCGACCATGATGTCACGTTTATGCACGCCCACTTGTTCCATCGCTGAGTAATAGGCGCTCTGACAGCCAGTAAGGGTGGTTAGGCTGAGTAAAATGGCAAACAAGTAGGGCATAATATTCTCCAAATCTGTCCTAAAATTATGATATAGAAAAGCAAATTATTACATGACTATGGATGACAAAAAGACAACTGGCAAGCCTCTATGGTGGCAGGGAATGAAAACCGTAATGGCCTATATCTGCTACCTCCAGCAGAGGGCGAACCATGATCGCTTGACGGTAACCGCGGGGTCGATGGCTTATGTGACGCTGTTGTCGTTGGTACCACTGATCACTGTTGTGCTATCAGCACTGTCAGCTTTTCCTGTTTTTGCCGGGCTTGGCGAGCTACTACAAAATTTTGTGATTGAAAATTTTGTGCCTGCCGCGGGTGAAATTGTTAAGCAGTACTTGAATGAGTTTGTGGCGAATGCAGGCAAAATGACCGCCGTTGGTGTCGGGGCGTTGTTTGTGGTTGCGATGATGCTGATTTCATCAATCGACAAGTCGTTGAACTATATTTGGCGAGTGCATGAAAAGCGCCGTCCTGTTATCTCTTTCTCGATCTATTGGATGGTCTTGACTCTCGGCCCTATTTTGGTTGGCTCGAGTATTGCTGTTAGCTCCTATTTGGGATCGCTTAATTTACTCAACAGCGACGCGGTTAACGGTGTGTTTCAGCAAATGTTGCGTGGTTTGCCCGTGATAATGTCGAGCTGTGCCTTTTTAGGACTGTACCTATTAGTGCCAAATACAAAGGTGCGCTTTCAGCATGCATTGGTGGGTGCCTTGATTGCCAGCCTGCTGTTTGAGCTGAGTAAAAAGGGCTTTGCGCTATACATTACAAATTTTCCGTCTTATCAAGTTATTTACGGTGCTTTGGCAGTGATCCCGATTATTTTTGTTTGGGTATACCTATGCTGGTGTATTGTATTGATCGGGGCTGAAATTACCGCCAGTTTGGGGGAGCGAGATCACTGGCACCCTGATCGCAAGCCGTATCAGGCGAATGTTTTGACAGAAAATGAAATTGAAGAACAACAAATTAAAGGTAATGAGAAACAATGATTGCGCTTATTCAACGGGTCAGTGAAGCCAGTGTTACGGTTGACGGCCAAGTAACGGGAACGATAGGTCAGGGCTTATTGGTACTGCTTGGCGTCGAAAAAGGCGATGATGAAGCCAAAGCGCAACGTCTACGTGATAAGGTGCTTGGTTATCGAGTGTTTGAAGATAATGACGGTAAGATGAACCTGAATGTTCAGCAAGCTGGTGGCAGTGTGTTGGTGGTCTCTCAGTTTACGTTGGCGGCTGACACTAAAAAGGGCATGCGTCCCGGGTTTTCATCTGGCGCCTCTCCGGATGATGCTGAGCGCTTGTATGAGTATTTTGTGTCTTGTTGCAAAGAGAAAGACATTCAAACCGAAACCGGTATTTTTGCCGCCGATATGAAAGTCGCACTATTGAATGATGGCCCAGTGACTTTTTGGTTGCAGGTATAATTAATTTCTTCGGGCTGATAGCTCAAAGATAGTTGGAGAAGGATTTCATGTTTCGACTGATCACCCCGCAAACGGAAGATGAGCTAGGCCGTTATTATGATTTTCGTTGGCGGATGCTACGTGAGCCTTGGCATATGCCTGCCGGTTCTGAGCGTGATGCTTATGATGATATGAGTAGCCACCGGATGATCATTAATGATAATGGTGAGACGATTGCCATTGGGCGGCTGTATATGACGCCCGATAATGATGGGCAAATTCGTTATATGGCGGTACACCCAAACCACCGCCATCAAGGCATGGGGGCATTAGTACTCATGGCGCTGGAGTCATTAGCACGGCAAGATGGCGCAAAGCGTTTAGTGTGTAATGCCCGTGAAGATGCCATACCTTTTTACTTACGTAGCGGTTTTGCTAGCCAAGGCGAGCTGAGTGAAGAAAAAGGCCCAGTTCGTCATCAGCAGATGCTCAAACATTTAGATCCTCTCCATGAGGTGGTACGCCACCCTGATTGGTGTCAGGAGCTACAGGATTTATGGCAATCACAAATCCCTATTAGCGACAAAATGGGCGTTAAAATTAGCCAGTACACGGGCTATCGCTTTGAAGTCAGTGCATTGATCAATGCCAACCTCAACCCAAATGAAAGCATGTTTGCCGGTAGTATTTTTACTATGGCAACGTTAGCGGGGTGGGGATTTGTCTGGATTTTGCTAAAAGAGCGTAAGTTGCCTGCAGATATTATGCTGGTCGACAGCCATATCCGATACCTTTCCCCAGTGAAAGAGCGGCCACGTGCCGTGGTTACGGTCGAAGATCTGCGGGGTGATATTGCTCGCTTAGCCAGTGGTCGAAAAGGGCGAGTCGAAGTTGAGGTCAGTGTGTATAGCGGTGAGCAACTTGCAGCCCGCTTTACAGGTACCTATATGCTGTTTCCGTCACAAGATGAATGTGACACGGTTTGTTGATTATTGCCCTGCCATACTTTTGATAGCGCTTGGCACCCTAGCCAAGCCTCTAATTTTAGCTGTTGCTCTTCGGAGGCAGCTAAATCCCATTTACCGTCCAATTGTGCCGAGACTTCTGCTCCCTTCATTTTGGTGGGAGAAAGCTGAATACGTCCGCGATCAATCGTTAAGGCTAAAGGTGTGATAGTCAGTGGTTGGGGCGCGGCTGTAGCCTGTGTGTTGTTGGTTTCTAGCGTGTTGAGAGGTGGTTGGTGGGCACTTACCCAGGATTGCCATAGTGCTGACGCTGGGGTCGCTAATTTGATATCTCTAAAGCTGCCGTCGAGTTTACCATCAAGGCTATAGGCAAGCGCTGTCGCAGACTGACCCAGCCCATTAAAGTTTGCGGTAATATCTAACTTTCCGCTGAGAGGAAAAGCGATACCGAGCCATCGACTAATAATCTCGGCGGGTAGACTATCGCCATGAAGCTTGATAGACCATGGTTGCCCACCAGTATTTCTTTCCCAGTGCCCTGTGGCCTCCATGATCCCGTCTTGAAATGGAATAATGGCTCGCGTCATTTTCCATTGCCCTTGAGCTGCACTCATTTCAATTAGGGGTTCAACCATACTAACGGTATTGAGGCTGGCAACGCTGGCACTTGTTGTGATCTCTCCTTGCCATAGACCCCATTGACTCTCACGCATTAGGATTAAATCATGGCCTTTGAGGTTGAGCCCAGACACTTGCCATGGTGTGTTATCGTCAGCTGCTATGAGTTGGAGGTAGCCGATATCAAGGTTGCTGAGGCTGAATGTCTTCACAGGATTTAATAGAGCGGCAAGTGATTGTTGCCAATTATCAGGCAATAGCCATTTGATGCCATTGGCGGTGAGACTATCTAACAGGATGGCTTCTGGGGTGACAGTACCCGACGTTCGCAAATAGCCTTCCAATAACGCGAGCGATGCGCCCTGTATCGTGATTTGCTGTGGTCCAAAGTACAACTCCGCTAGGGGCTCAATAAAGGCGGTTTCATTCCAATTCCCGTCTGTGGCATTGAATGATAAATGCGCTTCTTGCTGTTGCCAGAGTGTTTGAGGCCAGTGCCAGTTTTGCAGCGATAGGTTGGCATGGTTGAGTGTGAATGCTGGTAGTTCAACACTGCTATCGAGCACATCAAGTCTTTCAAGGGTAATCTGGATACCAGATTGTATAAGGCTTTCCAATGCAGCTTGAAGTGAATCTTGAGCTGCTGAATCCTGCAACCGTAGATCTGAGAGGGTTAATTGCTGAAGGAGCAGTTGCTGTGTTTCAGTATGGTACTCCAGTTGGCCGCTGAGATCGGCCTGTTGCCATGCCATCGAAAAACCGTTCAATATCCAACGCTGGCTTTGTTGGTGGCCATCTAGCAATACATTGTCGATGTTAAAAGACCGCCATTGTGCGGCATTAGCTGAAAGTTGGAAATCGCCGCTAAATTGTTGCCAGAAGGGCTGAGGTGATAAAGGATCGTAGTGCCAGTTATCGATTTGTAGCTCACCATCGATCACGCGCAGTTCATCCTGCTGTAAGTTAACCCCAGTTAATGCGAGCCGGTGGACTTTTATTGCAGGTAAGCGAGTGAGTTGCTGGTTGAGTTTTATTGGGCTAGGACTGTCGATAAGCAGTGAATCAAAGACCCAGCCATTGCCGAGTAACGAGTCTGGGCTAAGCCAAATCGACAGTTGTTTAGCTTGCAGGGGAGGCTGCCCTTTGCGCTGTAGGCTAGGCTGTTGAAAGTGAAGTTGCCAAGGGGTCGAGAGGTGGTAATCAATGGCGGTGGCGTTCACTTGGCTCTGCGAGAAGAGATTGATCGCTGCTAGGCCAACGGTCGTCGCATAACGGGTGTGCAGGAGTGTGGCGAAAATTGTCACTCCGAGAAATAACAGAACCATCAGCGTTGCGATCACTTTCCCGAGTAGGCGCATACATTCTCCCTGAATTGGCCATGGCTAGATTGCTATTAGGGCGGAAAAAATCATTGGCTGCAAGCCCTGATGGTGGTTTTTAAGCCAACAATGAAAAAGCCCCTCAAAGAGGGGCTTGAAAAGTACTCAGTGAGTAATTGATTAGTCTAGCTGTGGGCCAGCTGCAACAAGTCCTGCACCTTCTGTGGTGTCGGTATACTTGTCGAAGTTATTGATGAAGCGCTCTGCCAGATCTATTGCCTTACTTTCCCACTGTAGTGGATCAGTGTAGGTATCACGAGGGTCAAGGATTTCTGGGTCAACACCTGGTAGTGATGTTGGTACTTCAAGGTTAAAGATTGGGATATCTTTGGTTTCAGCCTTATCAATAGAACCATCTAAGATAGCATCGATAATGCCACGGGTATCTTGAATCGAGATACGTTTACCTGAACCGTTCCAACCTGTATTCACCAAGTAAGCTTCTGCACCAGCAGCTTCCATACGCTTAACCAAGACTTCAGCATATTTAGTTGGGTGTAGCGTTAGGAACGCATTACCGAAACATGCAGAGAATGTTGGCGTTGGCTCGGTGATACCACGCTCAGTGCCAGCTAGCTTCGCCGTGAAACCCGATAAGAAGTGATACTTGGTTTGCTCTGGTGTTAGCTTAGAAACCGGAGGAAGTACACCGAAAGCATCGGCAGAAAGGAAGATCACCTTGTTCGCGTGACCACCTTTTGATACTGGCTTAACAATGTTTTCGATATGGTAAATCGGGTAAGAAACACGGGTGTTTTCTGTTTTTGAGTTATCATCGAAATCAATTGCGCCATCCGAACGAACCGTTACGTTTTCTAGTAGCGCATCGCGGCGGATTGCATTATAGATGTCTGGCTCAGCTTCTTTCGAAAGGTTGATGGTTTTTGCGTAGCAACCACCTTCGAAGTTGAATACACCGTTGTCATCCCAACCGTGCTCATCATCACCAATCAGTGCGCGCTTTGGATCAGTAGATAGGGTTGTTTTACCTGTGCCTGATAGGCCGAAGAACACAGCAACATCACCATCTTCACCCATATTGGCAGAGCAGTGCATTGAAGCAATGTCTTTAAGAGGCAAGAAGTAGTTCATCATTGCGAACATACCCTTCTTCATCTCACCGCCATACCACGTACCGCCAATGAGTTGCATCTTCTCGGTAAGGTTAAATACCGTGAAGTTTTCAGAGTTCATCTCGTGCTCTTCCCATTTCTGGTTAGTGCACTTAGCGCCATTCATTACCACGAAGTCTGCTTCAAATGTTTCCAGCTCGTCTTCGGTTGGGCGGATGAACATGTTTTTCACAAAGTGCGCCTGCCATGCTACTTCAGTGATCACACGAATACAGAGTCGAGTATCAGGGTTGGCACCACAGTAGCCATCAATCACAAACAGGCGTTTGCCTGATAGCTGGTTTGTTACAAGTCCTTTCAGATCGTTCCACGCTTCAATACCAATGCTCTTATTATCGTTTTTGCCTTGGTCTGCCCACCATAGGGTATCTTTGGTGGTGTCATCTTTAACGATGAACTTATCTTTTGGCGATCGACCCGTAAAGATACCGGTATCAACAGCAACAGAGCCTAGCTCTGTTACGATACCACGCTCATATCCTTCTAGGCTTGGCTTGGTCTCTTCTTCGAACAGAACTTCGTAGCTAGGGTTGCGAACGATTTCTGTAACATTGTTGATACCGTATTGAGATAAATCTAAATCTTTTGCAACCTTTTTCTCGACGTTCATGACAGTCATAGGTGCTCCTTGGGTAAGATGTTGTTTAACTGTTGACCATGCTAGCAACCCTAAAGGGGTAATTCAGGGAGGTTTATCATAATTTAACCACTTAAACGTTAAGGTTTGGTAAAAGTTATAAATGGTTTGTGGGTTATGAGTTTATCGCGATGTAAACCACTTGCGCTAGGTCTCGAAATTAATATTTTTGCTGAAAAAAGCGATACTTAGCATGTTATTTGCTTACAGATGGAGGGGCTTTTCCGTGCTTGAGGACAAAAAAAAGCCGGACAATGTCCGGCTTCTGTAACTAACTTACGGGCTTAATAATAGCCAATAATTAATGCACTTGGTTGCTCGTGTCGTTCGCTGCATTTTCGAACAGTGCAGCAACATCAACGTTATCAAAGTCATAGTTTGTGCCGCAGTAGTCACAATGAAGAGAAACTTTGCCTTCCTCTGCAACAATACGCTCGACTTCACTGCGTTCGATTGAGCAAATGGCAGAAGCACTGCGCTCACGCGAACAACCACAGTGGAACTCTACTGCTTGTGGGTCAAACAGTTGCACGGTTTCTTGGTGGTAAAGTCGGTAAAGCACATCTTGTGCTTCTAAGCTAAATAGCTCGTCATCTTTTACCGTTTCAGTCAGTTGCTCAAGGTGAGCAAAGTCATCTGCTGAGCCTTTGCCGTCAGGCAGTACCTGCAGTAGCATACCTGCAGCCTTGGCATTACCATCGAACTCGCCAGTACGTAACCAAATGCGGGTTTTTAGCTGCTCGGAGTTTTCGAAGTAACCCTCAAGGCAGCTTGCAAGGCTATCGCCTTCTAGGCCAACAACGCCTTGGTAGCGTTCACCTTTATTTGGTGTGATGGTGATAACCATGTGGCCTTTACCCATAAGGTCATGGATTGAACCCGATGTCGGTACGTCACCATCCCAGCGTGCGACGCCGCGAAGTTTTTGCTCGTGGTCACCGTTGATCACTGCAAGCTTTACTGGGCCATCACCTTGTAGCTGAACCGTGATCGAACCTTCGAATTTCAATGTGGCAGTCAGCAGGCTAGTGGCCACCAGTAGCTCACCGAGTAGAGTTTGAACTGGTGCAGGGTATTCCTTGCTGGAAATGATCTGTTGGTAGGTTTCGCCCAACTGAACTAATTCACCACGTACTGATACACCGTCGAACAGATAGCGGTATAAATTGTCTTTTGTCATTAGATTGTATTCTCCAGCAGGTATTTTAATTGCCAATTTCTGTCAATGTTCGTCATGCAAATGAAACTTAATGGCATGAGCGTGAACTAATACAGTTAATTGGAATTGCTTTTAAACTTAATTATATCGCGTCGTTGTTTTTTATCAGGACGCTTATCAGGACTTGGGTTGCCCAAAGCATGGAGCTTGCGCAGTTTTGCATGCTCTTCTCGTAGTTTAACACTGTCAGCGGTTTCGCTATAAAGCGTTTGCGCTTCGGGTGCGCCGCGACGAGTACCAGACAGTTGCTCGATCACCACGGTTTTTTCTTCATTACCTTGGCGGAGTCGAATTTCGGCACCGAGTTCGACTAATTTACTTGGTTTGGAGCGCTGGCCGTTATATTGCACTTTGCCCCCATCAACCATGTTGCGGGCAATTGAACGAGTTTTGTAAAAGCGTGCCGCCCATAACCATTTATCGAGACGGACCTGAAGGGTGTCAGAATCTGAAGCTTTCTGTCCCACGATCGGTTCCTTACCCCAAAAGGGCGCTAAAAATACCATATTGCTGACACCACGTCAGCAGGCGGTTGAGTGTAATAAATGGTGATATAGACTCGAGATTTCAACATCAAATCGGGAATAATTCGAACAAAATGTCTAGTCTATTGATAGTAGAAAAAAAATTTCCGTGATCTATCTGGGCATTATGTGATCATTTGTTTGATTATCAGTGATGATTCTACAATTGAACGGTATCCTGTATCGATCTGCCATTATGGCTTTAGTATTTACTTTTTAAGACAATGGATTTCTCATGGTTGCAGCAAATTGGTTAGGCACATTACAGTCGAAACAGTGGCTTTCCGTTGCTTCGTTAACCCGTACGCTGACGTGGTTACTGGTTGTCTTACTGGCATGGATAGCTGGGCGCTTAATCTGGGGAGTGATGCAGCCTGTCGTTGCCCCTGCAGAATGGCAAGCATCAGGCGTCACGGTTTCGGCGACGACATCGCAAAAAAGTGATGTGTCTGATGTATTAGCAATGAATTTATTTGGTCGCTACCAAGCGAATGCGCCGAAACAAGTCGAAATTAAACAACCCGTACAGCAAGATGCACCGCAAACACGTCTAAGCTTAACCCTAGCCGGGGTAGTAGCCAGTTCGAACCCTGAGACGGCTCTGGCTGTTATCACCCATCGCGGGAAGCAAAACACCTATGGTTTGAATGAAGCGGTTGATGGTACGCGTGCGACGCTTCAGGCGGTATACCCTGACCGAGTGATTATTCGTAATAGTGGGCGTGATGAAACCTTGATGCTTGATGGTCTTGATTTCAACAAGGCATCATCGCAGCCAGCTCGCCAAACGGCCCCTCAAGCCCCAGCAGCTGAACCGTCCTCAGAACTTGGTCGGATTAAGCAAGAGATCTTAGACAAACCCCAAACCCTGTTTAGTTATATTCGTTTGTCACAAGTTAAACGCGACGGTGAATTAGTGGGCTATCGCGTTAACCCAGGCAAAGAACGGGCTTTATTTGATGCGGTAGGCTTACAAGCGAATGATTTGGCAGTGAGCTTAAATGGTAATGATCTTACCGATGCTACCGTTATGGCAAAGCTATGGACTGAACTATCTCAGGCCACCGATTTTACATTGACCGTCGAGCGAGACAGTCAACTACATGATATTTATATTGAACTGCAATAGTAGTTTGAAGTGAACATGCGATAACGCAGGAGTTTTTTGTGAAAAAGTGGATGGGTAAAAGTGCCCTCTGGTTATTAGGCAGCTTGATGTGCAGTTCTGCATTTGCTAGCGAGTTTAGTGCCAGTTTCAAAGGAACCGATATTCAAGAGTTTATCAATATTGTTGGACGTAATTTACAGAAGACAATCATTGTGGACCCTGCGGTACGCGGACAGGTAAATGTTCGCAGCTACGATCTTTTAAATGATGAGCAGTACTATCAGTTTTTCCTCAATGTACTCGAAGTCTATGGCTTCGCTGTGGTTGAAATGGATAACGGCGTATTGAAAGTCGTTCGAGATAAAGATGCGAAGATTTCAGCCATCCCAGTTGTTGGCGATGAAGAGAAACTAACGGGTGATCAAGTTGTGACCCGTGTTATTACTGTACGTAACGTCTCTGTCCGTGAGCTGTCACCGCTTCTACGCCAATTAAACGATAATGCCGGTGCTGGTAATGTAGTGCATTACGATCCTGCCAATATCATCATGATCACTGGCCGTGCCGCTACCGTCAATCGCCTCGCGGAGATCATCGAACGTGTCGACCGCGCCGGGGATAAAGAAATCGATGTGGTTGAATTGCAAAATGCCTCAGCCGCAGAAATGGTGCGTATTGTAGATGCATTGAATAAAACGGCCGATGCCAAATCAACCCCAAGCTTTCTTCAGCCTAAACTCGTGGCTGATGACCGCACCAATGCAGTCTTACTCTCGGGTGATCCGCAGGTGCGTAACCGCTTGAAGCGTTTGATCCGCCAGCTTGATCGGGAAATGGCATCATCAGGTAATAACCGAGTGGTCTACCTTAAATACGCCAACGCAGAAGAAATGGTCGATGTACTGAAAGGTGTATCTGATAATTTACAAGCAGAAAAGCAGGGTGGGGCAAAAGCAACGGCCAGCAGCGGTAATTCGACAGTGATGATTTCGGCTCACACCGATACCAATTCACTGATCCTGACTGCGCCGCCAGATATCATGCGTGCGCTCGAAAACATCATCGCTCAGCTAGATATCCGTCGTGCCCAAGTACTGATTGAAGCAATGATTGTTGAGCTAGCTGAAGGCGATGGTGTTAACTTCGGTGTTCAGTGGGGAACCACTGACGGTGGGGTGATCCAGTTTGGTAACTCTGGGGTGCCGATTTCCCAATATGCAGTTGGTTTGGAAGAGGCTCAGTCGTCAACACGGACTGAAACCTACCTTGATGCGAATGGTATTGAGCAGACTCGTACCATTACCGAAGATGGTGACTTTAGTACGCTTGCCAGTGTATTAGGCGGGGTAAACGGAGCTGCATTGGGTATTGTGATGGGTGACTGGACGATGTTAGTCAATGCCGTGGCATCGGATCGTAACTCGAACATTCTGTCATCACCAAGTATCACTGTCATGGACAACGGCGAAGCCTCGTTCATTGTTGGTGAAGAAGTACCAGTCGTCACCGGTTCGACATCGAGCTCAAGTAACGATAACCCATTCCAGACTGTTGAACGTAAGGAAGTGGGGATCAAGCTCAACGTAACACCACAAATTAACGAAGGTGATTCTGTTCAGCTGAAAATCGAACAAGAAGTCTCGAATGTACTTGGTGCCGATGGCGCGGTTGATGTGCGTTT
Organism: Photobacterium makurazakiensis; assembly: GCF_050336715.1. Lineage (NCBI taxonomy): Bacteria > Pseudomonadati > Pseudomonadota > Gammaproteobacteria > Vibrionales > Vibrionaceae > Photobacterium > Photobacterium makurazakiensis. The sequence goes on along the minus strand of NZ_JAKJSJ010000024.1, from coordinate 19,472 downwards.
CTCGAAACGTCAGCTAACCACATCGGTGCTGGTGCAAGATGGCCAGATGTTGGCGTTGGGCGGTTTGATCCAAGAGCAGACCAACGAAAGTGAACAGAAAATCCCAATTTTGGGTGATATTCCGGTATTAGGGCACCTATTTAAGTCAACCAATACCACGACGGCTAAAACCAACCTAATGGTCTTCATCAAGCCAACGATTATTCGAGATGGTGTGACGGCAGATGGTATAACTCAACGTAAGTATAATTACATTCGTGCCGAGCAGCTGTTTAAAGCCGATCAGGGTCTTCGTTTGATGCCAGATGCGGAGATGCCAGTGCTTCCAAAATTTGGTGAGGACATTTCTTTACCACCTGAGGTCCGTGCTTTTGTTGCTCAGTTGGAGAACCAGTAATGGATACCGGTAGCCTGCAAGCGGAGTGGCAACCGCTGTACCGCTTGCCATTCTCATTTGCTAAACGCCATCGTGTGGTATTAGAAGCGGTAGAGCAAGAGACAACCTTGTTCTATAGCGGAATATTATCGGCGGTGGTTTTAGCTGAAGTTCGTCGGGTGGTTGGCTATGGCTTTACTCCGCGAGAATTGGATGAAAAGGCCTTCGAATTAAAATTGACGGAAGCTTACCAGCGCGATTCATCGGAAGCTCGCCAGCTAATGGAAGATTTAGGCTCTGATAGCGATGACTTCTTCTCTCTAGCAGAAGAGTTGCCGGAAACAGAAGATTTGCTGGAATCAGAAGATGACGCGCCAATCATCAAATTGATCAATGCCATGTTGGCAGAAGCGATCAAAGAAGCGGCATCGGATATCCATATCGAAACCTTTGAGAAAGTACTGTCAATCCGCTTCAGGGTGGATGGTGTACTTCGTGAAGTGTTGCAACCAAGCCGTAAGCTTGCTCCGTTGCTCGTTTCACGTATTAAGGTCATGGCACGCCTTGATATTGCAGAGAAACGCGTACCGCAAGATGGCCGTATTTCACTGCGTATTGGTGGTCGTGCTGTCGATGTGCGGGTATCAACCATGCCCTCATCACACGGTGAACGAGTCGTACTGCGTTTGTTAGATAAAAATGCCACACGACTTGATCTGCACAGCTTGGGTATGACGGCAGAGAACCACAAGAGTTTCCGCAAAATTATCGACCGCCCTCATGGGATCATCCTTGTTACCGGACCAACCGGTTCTGGTAAATCAACAACACTATACGCGGGCTTGCAAGAGCTCAATGGTAAAGAACGTAACATCTTAACCGTTGAAGACCCGATCGAATTTGATATAGATGGTATCGGTCAAACACAAGTAAATAGTAAAGTCGATATGACATTTGCTCGTGGTTTACGGGCCATTTTGCGTCAGGATCCTGATGTGGTGATGGTCGGTGAAATTCGAGATTTAGAAACGGCCGCTATTGCGGTTCAAGCGTCATTGACTGGCCACATGGTGATGTCGACATTACACACCAATACTGCTGTTGGTGCGATTACTCGCTTGCGTGATATGGGGATTGAACCTTTCTTGGTTTCCTCGTCGCTGCTGGGTGTATTAGCGCAACGCTTGGTTCGTACGCTTTGTAAGAGCTGTCGTCAGCCTTATGAGGCTGATACGGAGCAGAAAAAGTTATTTGATTTAAGCGCTGATGATTCACTGACACTTTATCATGCCCATGGCTGTGAGAAGTGTAATAACAAAGGCTATCGTGGCCGTACAGGTATTCATGAGTTGTTGCTGGTGGACGAAAACGTTCAAGAGCTGATCCACGGTGAAGCGGGTGAAATGGCAATCGAAAAAGCCATTAGGGCGTATACGCCAAGCATTCGAGATGATGGACTTGCGAAAGTCAAAGCGGGGATCACAACCCTTGAGGAAGTCATGCGAGTGACCAAAGAGGGGTAATACATGGCGGCGTTTGAATACAAGGCACTGGATGCTAAAGGACGACAGAAAAAAGGCGTACAAGAGGGGGATACCGCTCGGCAAGTACGCCAGCAGCTTCGTGAGAAAGGCTTAATTCCTGTTGAAGTTGTTCAAACCCATGAGCGTGAAAAGAAAAAAGCCAGCGGTGGTTTTCATCTACGCCGTGGGATCAGTACTAACGAGTTGTCATTGATCACCCGTCAATTGGCAACCTTAGTACAAGCATCGATGCCACTGGAGGAATGCTTAAAAGCAGTGGCTGAACAAAGTGAAAAACCGCGCTTGAAGAACATGCTATTGGCCGTTCGTTCACGGGTAGTTGAAGGGTATACCTTGTCAGATAGTATGGCGGAATACCCCCACATATTTGATCAGCTATTCCGTGCTATGGTCGCAGCAGGCGAAAAGTCTGGGCACCTTGATACGGTATTGAATCGACTGGCCGATTACACTGAAAACCGCCAGAAGATGCGCAGTAAACTACAGCAAGCGATGATCTACCCAACCATGCTGACACTGATTGCGATTGCCGTCGTGGCATTCCTGCTCGCGACAGTGGTTCCTAAAATTGTCGATCAGTTTGTGCAAATGGGGCAGAAACTGCCGACCATTACCGAAATATTGCTTGCTGCCAGTAACTTTGTGCAGGACTGGGGGTTAGTTGTACTGATTGTCATTGCTGTGATTACCATTGGGTTAAAAACGGCATTGAAGCGGCCTGACTTTCGGTTTAAGTGGGACCGCTGGGTCATGAAATTGCCGGTGATCGGTAAGGTTGCTCGTGGTCTGAATACTTCACGCTTTGCCCGTACATTGTCAATTTGTACATCAAGTGCCATCCCGTTACTTGAAGGGATGAAAGTCGCCTCTGATGTAATGACCAATACGTGGGTTAATAAGCAAATCTGTGAGGCGGCTGATAAAGTCAGAGAAGGCTCAAGCTTGCGGATTTCATTAGAGCAAACGAAACTGTTTCCCCCAATGATGCTGCATATGATTGCCAGTGGTGAGCGCAGTGGTGAGCTGGAGCAAATGCTAACCCGCGCGGCAGATAATCAAGACCGTGACTTTGAGTCACTGGTGAATATGGCTTTGGGGATTTTTGAACCCCTTTTGATCGTTGCGATGGCTGGCATCGTGATGTTTATTGTTATAGCGACTCTTATGCCGATCATTGCCCTGAATAACATGGTCGGTATGTAATTTTCCTTTGGAGGTTTTTTAATGCAACGCAAACAACGCGGCTTTACGCTACTAGAAGTTATGGTCGTGATCGTGATCCTTGGGGTACTGGCAAGCTTGGTTGTACCAAACTTGCTTGGTAACAAAGAGAAAGCTGATCAGCAAAAAGTGGTCACTGATATTAGTGCACTTGAGCAGGCACTGGATATGTACAAACTGGATAACAGTGTTTATCCAAGTACCGATCAAGGCCTGGAAGCATTGGTGTCAAAACCAACCTCTAGCCCTGAGCCTCGTAACTACCGTGATAATGGTTATATCCGTCGTTTGCCACAAGACCCTTGGGGCTACGATTACCAATATGTGATGCCTGGTGAACACGGCCCTGTTGATATCTTCAGCTTGGGTGCGGATGGACAAGAAGGCGGTGAAGGTGTGAATACCGACATTGGTAACTGGAACATGCTGGATTTTTAAGCTCAGATGATACGTTGTAAACGCGCTGCAGGTTTTACCCTGATTGAAATACTTCTTGTACTGGTGTTACTTGCGACCAGTGCTGTTGCAGTTTTGGTTTCCTTACCTGAAGGTCAGGACAATAAAGTCAAAGAGCAGGCAGCGCGTTTCCATTACCTTGTCCAGTTATTGGGGGAGGATGCTTTATTAAATGGTATTGACTACGGTATTCGTGTTGAACGTAATCGCTATCAGTTTCTTCAGCTAACCAGTCAAGATTGGCAACCCATGACTGAGTCACGTTTTTTTACCGAAGTTGAAATGGATGAAGGCATTCGTTTGACAGTAGAAATTGGTGGCTATTCATGGGAGGACAAAGATCGCCTGTTTAATCCGGGCTCTCTATTCAACGAAGACTTGTTTGCTGAGCAAACTGACAAAAATAAAATTAAACCACCACAAGTGGTGGTGATGGCAAGCGGTGAATATACCCCATTTTCTCTAGAATTTGAGGTTGATGGTGAAAACCAGTTTTGGCGGGTGCAGGCTGATGAACTTGGCCAAGTGTTCTTGTTACCTCCTGGTGAAACGATTAAAACGCTAGCCGAGAAGGATCCATTTTGAGCATTATGTGGCGTCGCTACCGACGAACTAAGCAGGTTAAACCATCATCTCAGCGTGGTATGACGTTATTGGAAGTACTTGTCGCATTGGCGGTATTTGCAACTGCAGCATTAGGGGTGATGAGAGCGGTTAGCCAGCATTTGAATACGCTGGGTTACCTAGAAGAAAAAACGTTTGCAGCAATGGTCGCAGATAATGAATTGGCTAAGGTGCGCTTATCTGGCGAAATTCCCACCTCGGCTCGACGTGGTAAATCAGAGCTGGCTGGACGCGAATGGTATTGGTCGATAAAAAGTACCAAAACGGCTGATGGGTACCTGCGTGCATTGGATGTCACCGTCGCTACAGATGAAGCCCGTAAGCAATCGGTAATAGTGTTAAGAACGTATGTTGAAAACTAATTCAAGCACCTCAGCTCGATCGGTTGATTGTAGGCAGCAAGGCTTTACTCTACTTGAAGTATTGGTTGCGATTGCCGTGTTTGCGATGCTGAGCCTTTCTGCCTATCAAGTTTTGAATGGTGTCCAGCGCAGTGACAGCCAATCAAGAGAGCACAGTGAGCGTCTCAAAGAGATACAGCGTGCGATGGTCATGCTGGATAACGACTTTCGCCAGATCATCGCCCGTAAAGTGCGTAATCAAGGGGAGGCTACTAGCGATAGGCTATTGCAAGCTGGCGAGTACCTGCTCGATTCATCCAGTAAAGGTATTATTTTTACGCGTGCTGGATGGCAGAATCCGCAGCAGATGTTTCCACGCAGTGAAAACGTCAGAGTTGGCTACCGTATCATTGAAGATACACTAGAGCGTGTATGGTTTCGTTATCCTGACACCGTTGTCGGTAGCGAACCGCTTATTCGTCAGGTTTTGTCGCAGGTGAGCGATTTATCATTTCAGTTTTATCACCAGAAAAAGTGGCAAGATCAATGGGATCAAAATGCAGCTTTACCGGAAGGGATCAAGATAACAATGACCCTCGAAGATTTCGGTGAAATTGAACGGGTATATATTTTACCAGCATCAGTCTTGACGGTGGTTAGCGATGAATAGACCAAGCGGAATGAATCAACAACGCGGGGTTGCTCTAATTGTCGTACTGCTTTTATTGTCGTTGATGACCTTACTTGCTGTTCAGATGAGTGAACGCTTGCACCTTAATTTCTACCGTGTGGAAAACCAGCTCCAAAATCAGCAAGCTTTCTGGTTTGCACAGGGGATGGAAGAGTTAGGTAAAGTGGCTATTAAGCAAGGCATCGATGACAGTGACACGGTCAACCTCAGTCAAGCATGGGCCACACAGGGTCAACGCTATCCATTAGATGGCGGTGAAGCAATTGGTGGTATGGTCGATCGACAGGCCTGTTTTAACCTTAATGCGTTATCCGGTGTTAAGCCGTTAACCGATAGAACCAATAAACCTTACTTGATCAAGGTACTACAAGCCGTGATGGAAGAAGTGGGCGTTGAAAGCTATGCCGCGGAAGTGGTTGCTGACTCGAGTTGGGAATATGTTGATAGTGACGAAGCGGTAAATTCTTCGTTTGGGGCTGGTGATAGTACTTATGAAGGTTTTCGACCTCCCTATTTGCCGCCGAACGACTGGATGGCTGATGTGAGTGAGCTAAGGGCTGTTAATGGTGTTTCAGCCGATATTTATAATCGTGTGAAGTTTTTGGTTTGCGCGATCCCAACCGATACGTTAGCCGTTAACGTCAATACACTTTACGATTATCAGGCACCACTGTTAGTTGGGTTATTTACCCCTAGGCTCTCACTGTCAGATGCTCAACGTATTATTGCTGACCGTCCTTATGATGGTTGGGACAGCGTAGATGATTTTCTTGCGGAATCTGCTTTAGGCAGTGTTGATGCAGATATTAAAGAGCAAGCCAAGGAGTACTTGGCTGTAAGTAGTGATTATTTCCAATTAGATACTGAAATATTGGTGGATCGATCAAGAATTCGGTTGGTCGCACTGCTTAAACGCGATGGTGAAAACAAGGTGACGGTTGTACGTCGCCGTTATGGAGGGATCAGTGAGCGAATTTCTGACAATAAGACTCAGTAGCCGTGCTGAACAGCCGGTTCAATGGTTAGTCTGGTCACCACAGCAGCAAGAGGTGATCGCGTCAGGCCAGTTGGCATCGATTGCTCAGCTTGACGATATTGCTGACTACGCCACTCAACGGGCTGTTTATGTCTTGGTTCCAACCTGTGATGTATTACTGACGGAGGTTGCAATTCCTGCTGGCAGTAGTCGTCAGCTCGCAACGGTATTGCCGTTCTTATTAGAAGAAGAGCTGGCACAGGATGTTGATGGTTTGCATGTGCACCTTTTACAAAAAGGTGATGACATGGCCCAAGTGGCTGTTGTTGAACACCGCAAGGTTGAGCTCTGGTTGTCCGCATTGGCTGATAGCGGCATTGAGGCTAAAAAGCTGTTACCAGACAGTTTGTGTTTGCCGTTGTTTGATCATGGGTACACTGCCGCCGAGTTAGAGGGCCAATGGCTAGTCCGTCAAGCTGAGGCTCAGGGCGTATGTGCAGAACCTGAATGGTTGGAAACTTGGTTGTTAGCTCAGAAGGCACCGTTGCGTTTTAGTGCTGAAGAGAATGATGATGAAGATAGCAATGATAGTGATGAAGACAGTATCGGCGATGCGGTAACAGAGCAAGATACTGAGCAGCAAATTGTTATCCACCACTATACACCAGCGCCAGTCGGTGTCTCCGGTGAATGGCTGGCTGAAACACCAGAACTGGTCATGCAGCTATTGGCTCAGGGCGCAGAAGCGAGCAAAGCGAACCTATTATCCGGTGTATATAAACAACAGCCAGCTTGGCGTAAATACCTTAAGCCATGGCGTAAGGTCGCGATTGCTGCTGGATTGGTATTAACTGTGCTGATCACACAGCATGTTGTCTCAATACAGTCGATGGAAAAGCAGGCGCTAGCTTATAAGGCGGAAAGCGAGCGTATCTTTAGGCAAGTACTGCCACAGTTTCAGCGTATCCCTTCTCAGAGCTATTTGAAGCGTCAAGTAGAGAGTGAAATATCTCGTCTTGGCGGAACGAGCTCAAACGACAGTGTTTTACCGTGGTTGGCAGAGTTGCAACCATCCTTGGCCAAAGTATCGCAATTATCGGTTCAAAACCTCAGGTATGATCAAAATCGAGGTGAGATTCGCTTTCAGGCTGTAGCAGCAGATTTTCAGAATTTTGAACAGTTACGTACCTTGCTAGCCGAGCAGTTTGAAATAGATATGGGACAGCTAAACCGTGAAGGTAATCAAGTTACAGGTGCTGTTGTGCTAAGGAGAAAATCATGAAGGCTTGGTGGAAAGGCTTAAGCCAGCGTGAACAACGTCTTGTATTAGGTGGCGGTATCGCGATGCTAATGGCGGTTTTATATTGGGGTATTTGGCAGCCTCTTGCCACTTCAGCTGAAAATGCCGAACGCCGCCTTCATAATGAACGGCAGCTACTAACGTGGGTTGGTGGAAAAGCCGATGAAATAGTGGCCTTACGTGGTGCTACGGGTTCAACAGGCTCTGTCAGTGATAAAGGTCTCAATCAAGTGGTTAATGAAACCACTCGTCAATTTCGCATTGAGCTGATCCGAATTCAACCTCGAGATGAAATGCTACAGGTTTGGGTTAAACCATTGCCGTTTACGACATTGGTAAATTGGCTGGCTTTTTTACGTGACGAGCATGGTATTGATGCTCAATTTTTAGATGTATCAAAAACCGATCGTGCTGGTGTTGTTGAAGTAAACCGCTTGCAGTTAGGGCGAGGGTAAACGTGAAATATAAGATATTGCTAGGCACATCTTTTAGTGCGGTTTTAGTGGCCAGTTTGGTGGCGCATATACCTGCGAGTTGGCTATGGCAGCAAGCCCCAAAGGTACAGGGGCTTGACGTTTCAGGGGTGTCAGGAACACCGTGGCAAGGGACAGCAAGCCAAGTGCGTTGGCAAGGTATGAACTTAGGTCGCCTACAGTGGGATATGAGAGTATTTTCATTGTTAACCGGGAAAGTAAAGCTGGATGTTCGCTTTGGCCAAGGAAGCGAAATGAACTTGGCGGGCCGAGGTATGGTTGGGTATGGCTCATCGGGACCGGTCGCTGAAAATTTATTAGTCTCACTACCGGCTCGGCAGGTAATGAATTATGTGCCGATGACCGTACCTGTAGCCATTACAGGTAACCTAGAGCTTACACTGCGTAACTATCAGTTTGCCGCGCCTTACTGTTCTGAACTTGATGGCGCATTAGCGTGGACATCTGGCGAAGTCTCATCCCCGCTTGGTGCGATAAACCCAGGCCCAGTCATTGCCGATTTGAGCTGTGAGCAAGGTAGTCTTGTCGCTCAGCTTGAGCAAGCCTCTGCTGACGTGTCAAGTGAGTGGACCGCAACGCTGTCCCAAGGGAATGCCTATGCCTTAACGGGGTGGTTTAAACCGGGCGCTGAATTTCCACCGCAACTTGCAGCGCAGCTTAAATGGCTAGGCAACCCTGATCCGAAAGGGCAGTACAAAATTAATAACAGCGGCCGCCTTTAGTTCGATATCGTTCTCGTCGCTTTACTACGTGAAAGCCTGACTTATTTTGTCAGGCTAACGTTTTATAGAAAAAAGGCTTTATTTCGATTACTCATTGCCATTTAATAGTCATAGTTGTTCCAATCGCTAGTCCTCATGGCAATTGGTAGTAAATACAGGAATTAGCATGGCTGCGAATCATAAAAAACCTGAAATTCTGGCAACGCATGTTGTTGCTCAGTCTCAGTTATTCCAAATTGAATCTCTAGAGCTTCGTTTCTCCAATGGGGTCGAACGAACCTATGAGCGAATGAAGCCATCAGGTCGACATGCTGTGCTGGTTGTGCCCGTTACACAAGAGGGGGATTTACTCCTGATCCGTGAATATTCTGCCGGTACCGACCGTTATGAACTTGGATTCCCCAAAGGGCTTATTGATTTAGGTGAGTCGGCAGCAGAGGCTGCGAACCGTGAATTGAAAGAAGAAATTGGTTTTGGTGCTAACCAGTTGCAACCACTGAAAGAGGTGGTGCTTGCCCCGTCGTATTTCTCCAGCCGTATGACGCTGTTTTTGGCTCAAGACTTATACCCAGAATCTCTCGACGGTGATGAACCTGAGCCATTGGAAATTGTGCGCTGGCCATTGAATCAAGCTGAAGAATTACTTAATCATTTAGATTTTGCCGAGGCGAGGAGCATCACTGCCCTTTTCCTTGCCCTTAAACAGTTAGCTAAATAGGAGCGGAAATGGATTTATCGAACCTATTACCCCAAGTTATCGATATTGCCCGAGCATCAGGTCAGGTTATTTTAGATATTTATCAGCGTGGCCAATTTGAAAAGCAGCTGAAAAGTGACAATACCCCTGTTACGAGTGCAGACTTGGCCGCCCATAAGTTAGTGGTCGCAAAACTATCAGAGTTAACCCCAGACATCCCAGTGTTATCTGAAGAAGATGCTGTCGTACCATTATCAGAGCGTGCTCAGTGGCAACGTTACTGGTTGGTTGACCCACTTGATGGTACGCAGGAATTCATTGCTGGGAGTGGTGATTTTGCGACAATTATTGCCTTAGTCGAGAATAACATGCCGATTATGGGTGTTGTTTATGCGCCTGTTTCTGGTGTTGTTTATTATGCTTATAACGGAAAAGGGGCATGGAAAACGACACCTGAAGGTGAAACGGTGCGTATTTCTACCCATAAGTATGAATTGCCGACTCAGTCTTTAGCTGTTGCGATAAGTCGTCGTCAAGATATTAGTATGATCACCAATCGGTTAGATCCTGCATTGAATTATGATTTAGTCCCTCTGGGTTCGGCTGCATTGAAGTCATGCCTTGTCGCTGAAGGAGCTGTTGATTGCTATCTACGCCTAGGGCCAACTGGAGAGTGGGATACGGCCGCGACACAATGCATAGTTGAAGAAGCTGGTGGACGGATTTTAAATACCCACTTAGCACCATTATCTTACAATGAGCGTGATACGTTGGAAAATCCGAATTTTATTACGTTAGGTGATGCAAACTTGCCTTGGGCATCTATTTTGACACCGGATAATCGATTACTCGAAGCCGAGTGAGCGAGATCTGTGCGATAAAAAACGGAGCTTATGCTCCGTTTTTTTGTTTTATTGCTTTCTTAGACGGTAGGGCGAAATCTAAAAGAGGCGGTTGAGTCCATTCAAAGCTGCGACTCGGAATGCTTCTGCCATTGTTGGATAGTTGAAGGTGGTATTAACGAAGTAATCGATATTATTCCCTTCTCCTTTTTGTTCCATGATGGCTTGCCCAATATGAATAATTTCAGCGGCTCGCTCACCAAAGCAGTGAATGCCTAAAATTTCTTTTGTTTCTCGGTGGAATAGCAGTTTTAAACTCCCTACTTCCGTGCCGGCGATTTGGGCTCGGGCAAGGTGCTTGAATTGTGAACGGCCAACTTCATAGGGTACTCGTTCGGCGGTTAGCTCTTGCTCCGTTTTACCGACAGAGCTGATTTCTGGAATGGTATAGATCCCTGTGGGAATATTCTCAATAAGGCGGCCTAATGCTTCACCGTTGGCAATGGCTTGGGCAACAAAGCGGCCTTGATCGTAGGCAGCACTGGCAAGGCTCGGGTAGCCAATAACATCACCGACGGCATAAACATGCTCAACCGCTGTACGGTAGTTTTCATTTACCTGGAGCTGCCCTCTCGAGTCAGGTTCGAGACCCACTTTGCTTAGGTTAAGTCGGTCGGTATTTCCCGTTCTGCCGTTGGCATATAGCAGGCAGTCTGCACGCATCTTTTTGCCTGACTGGAGGTGTAGGATCACACCATCTTTAGTCCCTTCAATTTTGTCATAGGTCTCGCCGTTGCGGATCATGACACCACTGTTCCAGAAGTGGTAAGACAGTGAGTCTGAAATTTCATTATCAAGAAATTCGAGTAATCGGTCACGGGTATTAATTAAGTCAACCTTGACCCCAAGCCCTCTAAATATTGAGGCGTACTCACTGCCAATAACCCCTGCGCCATAAATAATGATGTGGCGAGGATCATGCTTTAATTGAAGTATTGAGTCACTGTCATAAACCCTGTCGTGGGTAAAGTCGACATTATCGGGCTGATAAGGGCGAGAGCCTGTCGCAATCACAAATTTATCTGCGGTGTAATGTTCACGGCTGCCATCAGGCTTCTTTACACAAACAGTGTGAGAACCGGTAAAGCTGGCCTCGCCAAAGATAATTGAACATTGGTTACGGTCATAAAACCCTTGGCGCATTCGAGTTTGTTTATTCACGACATCTTGCGCATGCCCCAGAATTTGACTGAATGTACTATGGAGGCTGGAGTTATTTTTACAGTAAAGTGGGTTCTGGTTGTATTCGATGATCCGACTAACAGCATGACGCAAGGCTTTGGATGGAATGGTTCCCCAGTGTGTACATCCCCCCCCCACACTGTCTTCTCGTTCAATAATTGCTACATTGAAACCCGCTTTTGTGAGCCCCATGGCCGTCCCTTCACCGCCAGGTCCACTGCCGATAATAATCGCGTCGAAATGTTGATTGGCGGAATTTTTGCTTTTTGTCATGCTTGGCCTTTATTATCATTTTGGCAACATTGCGGTCTCGCCATTTTAACTTTTTATAAAAGCGGGTAGAATCAATCTTCTATGATAGATAGGCAATGATCACGTTGTTCAGGCAATGATGTGTGAAAAATCGGATGTATGTAGTGATTTTTCCGTTATGTGTGAGTTTGTGAGCTAGCAGTAAATCTGACCATTCGGTTTTGATTAAGTGTATGTCAGGAATTACTATGTTTTGATGACTATCAAAAAGCGCGTATAGTGGCAGTAACTTGGCGCAAGATAACTCAGAGAGAAGCAAGAAATTCATGGGTATTAGGGCTCAGCAGAAAGAAAAAACCCGCCGTTCATTGATTGATGCAGCATTTAATCAGCTGAGTGCAGAACGCAGCTTCTCGAATCTCAGTTTACGTGAAGTGGCGCGAGAAGCGGGCATTGCTCCAACGTCTTTTTATCGTCATTTTAAAGATATGGATGAGCTTGGGCTAACCATGGTTGATGAAGGGGGATTGATCCTTCGTCAATTGATGCGTCAGGCCCGTCAACGAATTGCAAAAGAAGGCAGTGTCATTCGTACCTCGGTAGAAACCTTCATGGAGTTTATCGAAAGTAGTCCGAATGTTTTTCGCCTATTGCTGCGTGAACGCTCGGGAACCTCTCCAGCTTTTAGGGCTGCTGTGGCGCGAGAGATCCAGCACTTTGTGGCGGAGCTTACCGAATATTTAGAAGCCAAGACTGGCGTAACACATGAAGAAGCTTATACCCAAGCTGAAGCATCTGTCACCTTGGTGTTTAGTTCTGGCGCTGAAGCGTTGGATCTTGATAACCATGCTCGTGCAGAGCATGCGGAAAGATTGATTATGCAATTGCGAACAATTGCAAAAGGTGCCTACTGGTACCGCAAAGAGCGTGAGCGTCGTGAGCTCAGGCAAAAACTCTAACTTCATTTTTGTTGGTGAAAGGATATGAACAAAGATCAAATTAAAGCTGAACGCAAAACGTTAGTGATGTCACTACTTGCAGGTCTATGTGGTAATGCCACATTATCTGTATTGACCTCTGGTGCCGTATCATTCTCTATTTTTCCTATAATTGCGTTTGCATTGGCAGTTTACTGCCTATACCAAGAATACCTAAATAAGCCAATGTCTGAAGGTACCCCGGCAATTGCCTTTGCCTGCTTCTTGGTTGGTGCGTTTGGTTATTCCGCTTTCTTGCGTGCTATGGCGCCTGAGATGGGCTCAAACTTTTTATCGCTAATGATCACCTTAGGTCTATTATTCTGGGTGGCTTATAAGGTGGGCTTGATGTCGACTAAGACAGAAGCTTAAGTATAAGTAACTTAGTTTTAATATAAAAAAGGCGCCTGAAGGCGCCTTTTTTATTATTTATGACCCGTCCTAAATAAGGTTATGAGCTTATTTGCGCTCAAGCAGTACACCTGCTTCCATATGGTGGGTGTATGGGAACTGATCAAACAGTGCAAAGCGAGTAATACGGTGTGTTTCACACAGTATATTTAGGTTTTCTTGCAAAGTGTCTGGGTTGCAAGAAATATACATAATACGCTCATAGCCTTGTACCATACGGCAAGTGCCTTCATCCATCCCCGAGCGAGGTGGATCAACAAAAATGGTGTTACAGTTGTAGCTCTTTAGATCGATGTTCTGGCTTTTCAATCGACGGAACTCACGTTTTCCTTCCATCGCATCCGTAAAATCTTCAGCCGACATACGGATGATCTGAACATTGTCGATGTTGTTGACTGCAATGTTGTATTGAGCGGAATCAACCGATGGTTTAGCCAGTTCCGTTGCTAGCACTTGCTCAAAGTTTTGTGCTAAAGCCAATGAAAAATTACCATTCCCACAATACAGTTCCAGCAAATCACCTTCACTGTCTTGGGTACAATCAACGGCCCACTCAAGCATCTTTTGCGCGACTTCACCGTTTGGTTGGGTAAAGCTATTTTCAACTTGCTTATACGTCAACGTTCGGTCGTTAACCTTTAGTTTTTCAATGACAAACTCTTGATCAAGTACAACTTTCTGCTTACGAGCTCGACCAATTAAATTAAGGTTGAAACCTTCATCATTTAGACGCTGTTTCAATGCTTTGGCTTCAACTTTCCACTCTTCATCAAGTTGGCGGTGATAAAGCATTGATACAAGAATTTCACCGCTTAAAGTCGATAAAAAATCAACTTGAAACAGTTTGTGGCGTAGCACTTGTATCGGTTTAAGTGCATCAACCAGCAGTGGCATTAAATCATTAATTAGGCGACTGGCGGCAGGAAATTGATCGACACGGTATTTTTCACGCGTTTCTTGGTTGAACATGACGTAAAACAGATCTTCGCCTTCGTGCCACATGCGAAATTCTGCGCGCATACGGTAGTGTTCGGCTGGCGAGGAGAACACCTCAAGCTCAGGGGTTTCAAAATCTGCAAAGATATTTTGAATACGCGCTGCTTTTTCATCTAGCTGGTTTTGGTATTCAGCTGGATTAATCGCGGTGGATGCCATGTCGTTGCCTCAAACTGCTCAAAATAAGAGCGGAGATTTTATTGCATTGTTGACCGATGTCCAGTGCTAGCTCAGATAAAAATGGTGTTATTGGCTATATTTCACTATCAACCGTAAACGGAGGTAGACATTTGCTGTAATGATTATTAGCATCCTGAGTGCGCTGGTTAGCCTGATAGCAGGCAAAGGGAATACGGTGAAAATCCGTAACTGACGCGCAGCGGTGATAGAGAACGAAAGCACATGGACGTAAGTTCCGAACACTGCTTCTACCTAATTGCGCAATGCAGTTGCTTGAAGTGGGAAGTTGTTGCCTAGGTGGTTACTCAACCTTGCTCTTAAGTCCGAAGACCGACCAGTGTACCGAGTAGGAAAGAGCCTGCTCAGTAATAAACGCGACTTAAGGTAATTAAAATAATGAAAAAAACACTATTAGCAGTGGTGTTGGCGCAAGTGTGCCTGCCATCTATGGCATCTGCAGAATCGACAGATGAAGTCATGGTGGTAACCGCCAACCGTTTCGAACAGCCCATCAAAAATGTCATAGCTCCCGTATCGGTAGTAACAAAAGACGAAATTGAAGCTATCCAAGCAAAATCCCTTGCTGAAGTATTACGCCGTTTACCAGGGGTACAGATATCCTCGAATGGTGGCTATGGGCAATTAACAACAGTTACCGTAAGAGGCAGTAAGAATGTTCTGATTATGATGAACGGAGTACGTCTTGGTAGTGCAACAAGTGGTGGAGTGAACCTTGGTCAGTTGCCATTAACTGGTATTGAGAGCATCGAGTTTCTTCGTGGTACTCGTGCTGCGGTATACGGAGCGGATGCTACAGCAGGCGTTATTAATATTATTACCACCACCCAGCCTGGAGATACGCAAGGCCAAGTTGCAGCTGGCCTAGGTAGTGATGGCTATTACCAAACGAAAGGCAGTGTTGCGGGAAATATATCAGAAAGATCTTGGGGGAAAATTGCTGCAAACTTCGAAACTGCAGATGGCTTTGATGTTTCTGATTTCTCTTCGGGTGCATGGGGCATTGACCAACCTGATGATGATGGTTTCAAAAATATAGATGTCCTTGGTGAATTAGGTTTTGTATTTAATGAGCAGTGGAAAGCTGTAGTTAATGCTTACTACCACTCCGGATTTGCGGAATATGATGCTTCAAGCTCTCCTGGAAATGATGAAGCGGATTATGTTCTTTATAATATTTCAGGACAGTTGTCATATAGCTCAGAGCATCTTGCATCTTCTTTGTTACTTGCAACTAACCGTGATGAAGGTGAAAACAAAGGTGGTGGCACCCCTGGCAGCACGATTGTTACGGATCGAATACAACTGAATTGGAATAACAGTTATCAGTTTTCAGACCAATATTATTTGGGTTTTGGTTTAGATCTTGTTGAAGAAAAAGTTTCAGATTCCAAGTTGTGGGATAGCTGGACACAATCATTTAAATCTTATGATCAAGAGAGCCGTAGAAATGATGCTGGATATATTTCATTACTACGAGATGCTGATGACATTCAGTTGGAAGCGAGTGTTCGTTATGATGATAATGAGCATTATGGCTCTTATACATCATGGCAGCTAGGTGCTGGATGGCGCTTTGTCGACAATATGAGAGTTACTGCAAATGCTGGAACAGGTTTTAAAGCTCCAACCTTTAATGACCTATACTGGCCTGACTATGGTAATTCTGAATTAGAGCCTGAAGAGTCTGAAAGCTATGAAGTTGCACTTGAAGGTTCTCATTCTCTGTTAGATTGGCGTGTCGCTTTATACGATAATACGATTAGTAATCAGATCCAGAACCAAGGTAAAGGTGAGCAACTGGAAAATAATGATGTTCGTATTAAAGGACTTGAGCTTACGGCAAACTTTATGACTGGGTTTATTGCTCATGACCTATCATTTGACCTTATGGATCATCAAAACCAAAACGATGGAAAAGATTTAGTGCGCATTCCTAATGAATCATTCAAGTGGAATGCTAGTTACTTAGCTAATGATTATCAACTGGATTTAAGCTATCTCTACCAAGGTACAGCACGTGATACTAACTTTAATTTCCCCGGAGAAGATCTGGAATTAGACAGTTACCACCTTGTTGATATTGCTGCAAGTTACTTCATTACTGACGCATTAACGCTACAAGGGCGTATTGCGAATCTATTTGATGAAGATTATATGACCGCTTATGGTTATAACTCCGCTGAACGCAGCTACTACGCAACAGTAACCTATCAATTCTAAGAATGTTGAAAGCCACCTGCTGGTGGCTTTTTTTATGAGAAGTATTTAATCATGAAGCCAATCAAAACCATTGTTAGCTGGTCATCAGGTAAAGACTCCACACTGACTTTAATCCGGCTACTTAACAACCCGAGTTATGACGTTGTCGGTTTATACACAACTTACCTCAATGATGAAGTGCCGTTTCAAGCGACACCAATGAGTGTAGTGAGACAGCAAGCTCGCTTGGCTGGTTTGCCATTAATTGAAATTCCACTACCTGAAGTTTTTCCCGCTAATGAGATATATCAGTCGTTGGTCATTGAGGGTATAAGGGCAAGTGGGCTCGGAGTTGAAGCTGTCGCTTTCGGCGACATGTTCTGTAATGGTATTGCGGAATACCGTCGTAGCTATATAGAACCAGCGGGTTGGCAGTGTGTATTCCCGTTAATGGGGCAAGAAAGCCCTGTGTTGGCACAAGAGATCCTCGACTGCGGGATAAAAACAATGGTTGTTACTGTTGATACTAACCAATTAGATGGCAAGTATTGTGGGGCATGGTACAGCCGTGAATTTATTGAAAGCTTACCAGCCGGTGTTGATCCGTGCGGTGAGGATGGTGAGTTTCATACGTTAGTCATAAAAGCGCCTTGCTTTAACGATGAACTTGTTATTGAACCTCGAACTATCGAACGGAAAGGCCGATTTCATCACCAACGATATCAATTAGCAGAGAAATAACGACTAGATACTTTTCGATCAGACTATATTCACAGTATTATGAGCTCTATCTTGCAATGAAGGTGTAATAGACAGTGAAGCGGGTACTTATATTTGACTCTGGTGTTGGTGGGTTATCAATCTATCAAGAAATTTATAGTCAGTTACCGCAAGTTCAGTATGTCTATGCATTTGATGATGCGGCTTTTCCTTATGGTGAATTACCAGAGCAGGAACTTATTAGCCGTACTGAGCATATCGTTAAGCTTTTAACTGAGCGCCATCAAATAGACCTAGTCGTTATCGCCTGCAATACCGCAAGTACAATCGTATTACCTGCATTGAGAAGCTTGCTTTCAATTCCCGTAGTTGGTGTTGTGCCTGCGATTAAGCCAGCAGCGCTGAACAGCCAGAAAAAAGTGATTGGCTTATTAGCGACACCTGCAACCGTGAAACGGCAATACATCGATACTTTAATTAGCCAGTTTGCAAGTGACTGTGAAGTACTACGTATTGGTTCTACACGCTTAGTAGAAATGGCCGAAGAGAAACTTCGAGGGCAACCAATCTTTATTTCAGAGCTGAAGGACATATTGTCACCCTGGGCAAACCAAGTTGATAATATTGTTTTAGGGTGTACTCACTTTCCATTAATTAAAGATGAGATATTGATGGCTTTAGGAAGTGGGGTTGATGTTGTTGATTCAGGTAAAGCTGTGGCCAATCGGGTAAAAGCGCTATTGGGCAACATTGAAGATAGCCATACACCAATTGTAAACCTTACATACAACAGTGCCGCAGTTGAATGTTCTGCGGCACTGAATGTTAGTTTTGCGAAATTAAAGCTGAATACTATTCAGTCTCTTCATTTTCCCCGTTCTTAGGTTCATTTGCTTCACGTACTTTGAGTGTTCGCTGGCCATACTCTTTATTGTTTAGTTGCTCAATAGCATGTTCCGCATCTTTGCTATTAATCACAACAAAACCAAAGCCGCGTCTTTTCCCGGTGCGCTTATCTTTCATTAAGCGTACCGCGAAAACTTCCCCGTACTCTGCGAATAACGTTTTTACTTCACTTTCATTTGCACGATAAGGAAGGTTACCAACGTAAAGGGTCTTACTACTTTGAGAGTTATCTGCCTGCGTATCTTTAGGCTGAGAAGAAGCTAGAAGTGGAAGTGCGATACCTGTACAGACGGCACCAAGGGCAAAAGCAATGCCAGCTAGAGGAGAAAAGAAACTAAAAAGGATACCTCCAACTACGGCAACAGCGAGAATCGGTATTAAGTTTTGATTGGATAATTTCATATAAAGGCTACATCGTCATAAAAAGTAAAAAAGAAGGCGTTATAGGTTATTTTAACAACAAAGTCACATTGATATTACTTTCATTGACTTGGAATTACTAGTAAGTGAATGTGACGATCCTCTAATGTTTAATTTAGAGGCGTTTATCTCACATTAGTTGAAATAACCATCAGGTGATAATTTTTTATAAAAAAAGGCTTGTCAGACTGACTGAACTCTCTATAATGCCGCCTCACTGACACGGAGAACGGCAACTTAAGCCGCTAACCAGTCAGTTTGTTCTTTAACAATTTGACCATGCAATCTGTGTGGGCACTCGTGAAAAAGTTAAGTCAAAAGATTTATCAATGAACTGAGTGACCAATACAAGGTAACGCTATCTCTTGTAGATAACGAAGCTTTGGCACAGTCAATTCGAATGTCATGACTAGCTTCTAGTTATTGATGTTCAATCAGTATTCGTTGAGCCGGTCGAGAGACCACAAAAATTCTAATTGAAGAGTTTGATCATGGCTCAGATTGAACGCTGGCGGCAGGCCTAACACATGCAAGTCGAGCGGCAGCGACAACAACAATCCTTCGGGGGCGTTGTTGGGCGGCGAGCGGCGGACGGGTGAGTAATGCCTGGGAATATGCCTTAGTGTGGGGGATAACTATTGGAAACGATAGCTAATACCGCATAACGTCTTCGGACCAAAGAGGGGGACCTTCGGGCCTCTCGCGCTAAGATTAGCCCAGGTGGGATTAGCTAGTTGGTGAGGTAATGGCTCACCAAGGCGACGATCCCTAGCTGGTTTGAGAGGATGATCAGCCACACTGGAACTGAGACACGGTCCAGACTCCTACGGGAGGCAGCAGTGGGGAATATTGCACAATGGGGGA